>NZ_MWJN01000072.1:0-46251 GCF_002027145.1 Microbispora sp. GKU 823
CCCGCGGTGCCGCCCTGGTACGGGCAGCAGCCGGGCGCGCGGGCGTACGGTCCGCCGCCGGGCGGGCCGCCTCCCGGCCGGCCCCCCATGGGCGGCCCGAACCCGCCGCAGAACGGGCCGCAGGACCCCGGGTGGGGGAACTGACGGGGCGTCGTCCCCCGGGGGCGTCTCCTCACGCCGGGGTACGGCGCTGGCTCTCGATCTGGCGGAGGCACTCTGGGTGCCGTTCAGCGGCAGGACGTCGTCGGCGGCATGACGGAGCAGTTCCCGTACGCCGGGCCGGTCGGGCCGGCGGGTGAGGGCGATCGAGGACCAGGCGTCACCCCCGGCGCCCGCCTGCGCCGTTTCGAACTGCGTCTCCCGGGGCGGCGTCCCGGCGGCTGGACGGCGTGTTCCGGAAAAGAGGGCGAGCGCGCGGGCGGCCACCTCGGCCAGTTCCTCCGTGGGGACGACGGCGTCGAGGATTCCCTTGGCGACGAGGTTCTCGGCCACCTGGACGCCGTCGGGAAACGGCTGTCCGCGCAGGGTCCGGTAGACGAGGGGGCCGAGGAAGCCGATGAGCGCGCCGGGCTCGGCGACCGCGACGTGTCCGAGCGACGCCCAGGAGGCGAACACGCCGCCCGTCGTGGGATGGCGCAGGTAGACGAGGTAGGGCAGGCCGGCCGCCTTGTGCGCGACGACCGCCCGGCTGATCTCGACCATCCGGACGAACGCCGGCGTTCCCTCCTGCATGCGCGTGCCGCCCGAGGCCGGACCGGCGATCAGCGGCAGTCGTTCTCGGGTGGCCCGCCGGACGGCGGCGACGATGCGTGCCGCCGTGGCCACTCCGATGGAGCCGCCGAGGAAGCCGAACTCGCTGACGACGAGCGCGGCCGCGTGCCTGCGGATCAGCGCCCGGCCCGTGAGCACGGCCTCGTCGGTGCCGGCCTTCGTCTCCGCCCGCTCGATCGCGGCGAGGTAGCCGGCGTCGTACCCGGTGCGGTCGATCGGCTCGTCCCAGGAGCGGAAGCTGCCGGGGTCGACCGTGGCGTCGATCAGCGCGCGGGCGCCCGGCCGGGTCATGCGCCGCGGATCCGGGCGTCGTTGCCGACGATCGGGTTGCGCACCGTGCCGACGCGCTCGACCTCGACCTCGACGACGTCGCCGGGGTGCAGGAGCCACGGGGGAGTGCGGGCGTAGCCGACCCCGGAAGGGGTGCCGGTGGCGAGCAGGTCTCCCGGACGCAGCGTGAACGTGCGCGAGATGAGAGCGAGGGTGTCGCCGACGGTGTAGACCATCTCGTCGGTGCGCCCGTCCTGCACGACCTCGCCGTTGACCCGGGTGCGCACCCGCAGGCCGTCGCGCAGGTCGCCGACCTCGGCCGCGGGCACCATGGGACCCAGGGGCCCCGAGTTGTCGCCGTTCTTGCCGAGGATCCACTGGCTGGTCAGCTTCTGGGCCCTGCGCGCGGTGATGTCGTTGAAGGCCGAGTAGCCGACGACGGCGGCCAGCGCCTCGTCCGGGCCGGCGTCCACCAGCGGCGCGCCGACGTACGCGACGACCTCGCCCTCCCAGTCCAGGCCCTCCTCGTCGGACGGCACCGGCACCGGGGCGCCGTCGACGGTCAGCGACCGCGTCCAGCGGGCGAACAGCGTCGGGTGCGGCGGGACGCCCTCGCCGGCGAAGGAGCCCTCGGCGACGTGCTTCAGGTAGTTCAGCCCGATGCAGATCACGCGAGCCTCCGGCAGCACCGGCGGCACGAAGGAGACCTCCCGGGCCGGGACGGATTCGCCGGCGGGCTCCCGGGAGACGAATCCCTTCGCGTCGGCCCAGAACAGCTCAAGCGAGGCCAGCACGGTGGCCTGGGCGCCGTCGGGCGACAGCGACGCCACCTCCACCGGGCCGCCGTTCCGGCGGATCCCCACGATCCTCATCGGCCGTCTCCTCCAGTCCGCAATCTTGCGAATCCTTCAAAAGGTTCGTAGGTTTAAGGACTATGCCGCAGACAGACCTTCCGGGACAAGTCCCGGACGACCCGCTGACCGGGGTCGGGCGGGGTGCCCGCACCCGTGCCGAGCAGTTGGCCGCCGCCCTCGACGACCGCATCCGCTCGCGCGGGCTGGCGCCCGGGGCCCCGGTCGGGACGCTGGAGTCGCTGCGCGCGGAGACCGGTCTCGCCTACGCGACGGTCAGCGAGGCCGTACGGCTGCTGCGCGACCGGGGCGTGCTGGAGATCCGGCCCGGACGCGGCGGGGGCCTGTTCGTCGCCGACCGCGGGCCGGTGGTCCGGCTGCGGCACACCCTGCTGAGCGTCGCGGAGGAGCCGGGGACGGTCGCCGACGCCATCGAGCTGCGTGACCATCTCGAGGAGCTCATCGATGTCGGCGCCGCCAGGCATCGGACCGGCCGGGACGTCGCCGACCTCCGCCGTCTGCTGGAGCAGATGCGCGCCGCGCCGGACTGGGACGGCTTCATGCGCGTCAACTGGGCGCTGCACGAACGGATCGCCGCGATCAGCCCGAACGCGATGGCGCGGGCCGTCTACATCGGCACCCTCGGCCATCTGGGCACCGCGTCCTCCCGGCTGGCCGACGACGACGCGGCCGCCGCCCACTACCGGGCCGGCCGCTACCAGGTCCACGCCGACCTGGTCGAGGCGATCGCGGACGGCGACGAGGCCGCCGTCCGCGCCGCCGTCGCCCGGCACAACGCCACCACCTGAGAACGACCACTGAGCGCCGGAAGGGCCCGTCATGCCCGGTGAGTTTCGCCAGCACCTGTTTCCGTACGACCACCCGAGGCTGGCTGAGGTGCGGGGCCTGGACCCCTACGCCTACGGCGAGTTCGCCAAGAAGCCGGGCACGTTCACCGGTGGCCTGATCGAGGGCTGGACGCCGCTGTACAAGAACGACTTCCGCGGCATCACCGAGGACGGCGCCCTCCGGGAGGGCCTCTACCCGCTGACGCCCGCCGAGCCGGGGGAGGAGGCGCCGGTCGCGGCGATGGTGGCCGCCGCGAACGATCTGCTCGCCGTCCTGGACGACAAGGGGCGCGAGCGGATCTCCTTCCCGGTCGACGCCGTGGAGTGGCAGACCTGGGCCAATCCGGAGTTCATGCAGTTCGACACCGGGCTGCGGCTGGACCTGCAGCCGCAGATCGTGCGCGAGAAGGCGCTGGCCCTGATGCGCGCCTCGCTCTCGCCGGAGGGTTACGAACTCGCGCACGGGATGATGCTGATCAACGGCTTCCTCGGAGAGGTCGTCGGGCTGGAGAGCATCCTCAACGAGTTCAGCTACAACATCGCCCTCTACGGCACCCCGGACCCGCAGGCCCCGTGGGGTTGGCAGCTCTACGGCCACCACTGCGCACTCAACTGCCTGGTCGCCGAGGGCCGCATGGCGCTGTCGCCGGTGTTCCTCGGCGCCGAGCCCGACGAGATCGACGCGGGCCCGTACGCCGGCCTGCGCGGCCTGTTCGCCGACCGGGTGGACCTCGGCCTGCGGCTGATGGCCGCCCTGCCCGGCGAGCAACGACGGCGGGTCGTCGTCTGCGAGCGCATGGTCGACCCCGCCATGCCGGAGGGCCGGGTGCATCCGGGCGACGAGCGGCACCTGGCCGGGGCGTTCCAGGACAACCGGGTGATCCCGGTCGAGGGTGTCCGGGTCGCGGACATGCCCGCCGAGGCCCGGCGGCACGCCCTGGCGATCGCCGAGTCCTTCGTGAAGCCGCTCCCGCGGGGCCCGCGCGCCGCCCGGATGCGGGAGATCGCCGAGCACCTCGACGACACCTGGTTCTGCTGGATCGGCGGTCACGAGCCGGGCGACGTCTTCTACTTCCGGTTGCAGTCCCCGGTGGTCATCGCCGAGCTCGACCACCACTGCGGCGTCTTCCTCGACTACGACACCCCCAAGCCGTTCCACGTCCACACCGTGCTGCGCACCCCGCACGGCAACGACTACGGCCGCGCCTGGGTCCGGCAGTGGCAGGAGCGGCGGGCGCGGTGAGCCACGACCGGCAGCCGGGCGCCGAGGCCCGGCATCACATCGCCAACCTGCTGCACACCTACACCGGCATCGCCGATCGCAAGGACGTCGACGCCGCCGTCGCGCTGCTCGGCTCCGCCCGCGTCACCTTCCCCGGGGGCGGCTACGACCGGCCGGGCCGGGCGGCGGCGTTCTTCGCCGCCCTGTGGGCGTCGCCGCTGCCGCACCGGCACGACGTGTCCAACCTCGTGGTCGTGCCGGGCGAGATCCCGGAAACGTGGACGGCGCGGGCCCACTACACCCGCTGGGTGTTCGATCCCGGGCCGGTGCTGCACACCCTGGGTGAGTACACGCTGGTGGTCCGGGAGCCCGGCTGGGCGGTCATGGATCTGACCGTGACCAGGACCTGGACCACAATCTGAACCGTGCCGGACATCGGCCGGGCCACCATCGTCCTCGACGCGATCGCCGAGAGCGGCGGACCGCTGACACTGACGGAGCTGTCCACCCGGACCCGCCTGCCCCGCTCCACCGTGCACCGGGTGATCCGGTCGCTCGAGGAGGAACTGTACGTCGTCCGGGTGCCCGAGCGCCCCGGCTACGTGCTCGGCCCTGGCCTGCTGAAGTTCGGCATGAACGCGCACCTGCGGCTGCTGGCGGCCAACCGCGCCCGCCTGGCCACGCTGGCCCGCGAGGTCAACGAGAACGTCGAGCTGGCGATCTTCAGCGGCCGCGAGGTGGTCGTGGTCGACCAGATCGCCTCGCCGGAACGGCTCAAGGGCGTGACGAAGGTCGGCAAGAGCTTCTCGCTGCACGCGAGCTGCATCGGCATGGCGCTGCTCGCGCAGTTGCCCGACGAACGGGTCGCCGAGCTGCTTCCTACGCGGCTGGAACGATTCACCCCGCACACGGTCACCGACCACGCCGCCCTGAGGGCCGAACTGGCACGGATCCGGCGGTCGCACGTCGCCGTCGACGTCGAGGAGCACGACATAGGGATCTGCGCGGTCGCCACCGGAATGTGCGGGCCGACGGGCGCGCTGCAGGCGGTCTCGGTGGTCATGCCGACCACCCTGACCGGGTCCGGTCCGGACGATCCCCAGCGCGTCGGCGTCCCGATCGCGGACCTGCTGGCCGGCATGTACGGCGCCTACGGCGTGCTGGCCGCGCTGGTGGAGAGGGAACGCACCGGCCGCGGCCAGGTGGTGCGCACCTCGCTGCTCGCGGCGATCGTCGGCGTGCACGCCTTCCAGGGGACGGCCTGGACGGTCGCCGGCCAGGTCGGCCGGGCGCAGGGCAACCACCACCCGTCGATCGCGCCGTACGGGCTGTTCCGCTGCAAGGGCGGATCGGTGCAGTTGTCGTGCGGCAGCGAGTCGCTGTGGCGCCGGTTCTGTACCGAGTTCGGCCTGGACCCCGAGACGCCGGGCATGGCGACCAACGCGGAGCGCGTGGGCGACCGGCAACGGGTGATCGAGTTGCTCGAGGACGCTTTCGAGCACCATCCCGCTGAGGAACTGCTGGCCCGGCTGGCCGCCGCCGGCATCCCGGCCGGCAGGGTGCGCACGATCGACGAGGTCTACACGTGGGGGCAGACCCTGTCGCAGGGGTTGCTCGTCGACGTGGAGCACGACACCCTCGGTCGGCTGCGACTGCCGGCCCGCCCGTGCGCTTCTTCACCCCCCGGCCCCGACCGGCGAGATCGAGACCACCCGCCGCGAGCACGCCGCCCCGCCGGTGCTCGACGCCGACGGCGTCCCCCCGGCGGCCTCGGCCGACCTGACGGATCCCCGGCACGGTCGCCGGCGGGACGGCGGCCTGGGATCGTCCGGCTGGGCCGCTTGGCCCGGACGGCCGGTGCGTGTTTCAATCACTGTGCGCGGTGGCCACTTGATGGGTGGGCTCCAGGAGGGCGTGCGGCGATGCCGCATGCGTTCTTCTCGTACGACAGCCCCGACGGCGCGCCCTTCCCCGGAAGGCGTGCCGCCCACCATGAGGAGAACCCCCACCATGGGAACCCCCACCACGGGAAGCGCAATGCAATCCCCGCGTCCGAGATCGCTGTCCCTGAGATCCGGGCGAAAGCTCGCCGTCCTCGCCGCGGTGGCGGCCGTGCTCGCCGGCCTCGTCGCGGTCCTGACGCAGACGGCCGCCGAGGCGCACGGCGCCCTGCAGGCCCCCGCGAGCCGTACGTACGCGTGCTATACCGACGGCCTCACCGGCGGCCAGATCATCCCGAAGAACCCCGCCTGCAAGGACGCCGTGGCGGCCGGCGGCACCCAGCCCCTCTACGACTGGTACGGCGTGCTCCGCTCCGACGGGGGCGGCCGCACCCGGGGCTTCATCCCCGACGGCCAGCTGTGCAGCGGTGGTTTCAGCAAGTACGCCGCCTACGACGCGCCCAGGGCCGACTGGCCGACCACCACGCTGAAGGCCAACAGCACGTACGACTTCGTCTACGGCGCGTGGGTTCCGCACCCCGGCGGCTTCAAGCTCTACGTCACCAAGGACGGCTACGACCCGACCAAGCCGCTGACGTGGGCCGACATGGAGGAGCAGCCGTTCCTCACGGTCGACCCCGAGCCCGCGGTCAGCAACGGCGCCTACCGCTTCTCCGGCAGGCTGCCCAACAAGAGCGGCCGGCACATCATCTACGCGGTCTGGTATCGGTCGGACAGCCAGGAGACCTTCTACGGCTGCTCGGACGTGAACTTCGTCAACGACAACGCCACGCCCAGCCCCTCGCCGAGCCCGTCGCCGACGCCTCGCCCACCAGGAGCCCGTCGCCGAGCCCCTCGGCCTCCCCGACGGCCGGGAACCCGGCCTGCACGGCCACGGTGAAGCTGACCAACACCTGGCAGGGCGGCTTCCAGGGCGAGGTCACGATCAAGAACACCGGCACGGGCCCGCTCAACGGCTGGTACGTCCAGTGGCAGATGTCGAACGGCGCGACGATCACCCAGGCGTGGAACGGGACGTCGATGCAGAGCGGGCCGTTCGCGATGATCCACGCCCCGGAGTGGAACTCCTCGCTGGCCCCGGGGGCCTCGGCCACGGCCGGGTTCCTCGGCAGCGGGTCGGCCACGCCGACGATCAGCGACATCAGCTGCGGCTGAGCGGATCCCGGCGGTGCCGGGCGGCCGGGCGGGACCCGATCTCGCCGGGTGCGGCCCGGCACCCGACTCCGCGGGTGACGCCCGGGGACGCCGTCACGGCGGCTCCCCGGGCGCTGCGCGATGGGTGGGCGGAGGAGGATCCGCCTCGTACCCGCGGTGCGATAGCCACTGTGGGTGTGGCCTCACCTCCCTCTGGGGATGGTGGGAGCGCTCCCACATGGCCCGGACCCTAACGCGCCGCGCCGTCACCGGCCAGCGGACGCGCCTCCGCCCGCCCTGTCCGCCCAGCTCAGGGCGTGCCGCCCGATGAAAGTTTCGCCGCGCCGCCCGTCGTGCCGTCCTCTCCGGACGCCCGGGAGGCGAGAGTCAGCGGGCCACCGCGCGGTCGAGCGCGGTCTCGCGACGGCCGAGGAAGCGCGGCGAGGAGTGCAGGACCAGGCCGTCCAGCATGCCCTTGGCCGAGGCGGGGAACTCCCTGACGGCGTAGGCCACCGTCTCCACCGGCCAGTCGCGGCTGGAGTCGTCGCCGACGCCGAAGGCGTCCAGCCCGGCCGCGCGGCACAGCGCGACGGCCCGGGGAAGATGGAACACCTGGGTCACGACGACGAGACGGGACGCGCCGAAGATCGTCTTGGCCCGTACGCAGGAGTCCCATGTGTCGAACCCGGCGTAGTCGAGCACGATCCTTTCCGCCGGCACGCCGCGGGAGACGAGATAGCCGCGCATGACCGAGGGCTCGTCGTAGTCCCTGCGGCTGTTGTCGCCGGACAGCAGCAGGGCCCGCACCCTGCCCGTGCGGTACAGCTCGGCCGCGATGTCGAGCCGGGCCCTCAGCATGGCGGACGGATTGTCGCCCTGGACCCCGGCGCCCAGCACGAGCGCGGCCGGCATCGCGGGCACCTCGGCGGTCCAGCGCTTGCCCGGCTCGGCCGTCACCCGGTGGGCGGCGCTCGCCAGCCAGGCCCAGGTCATCGGCGCCAGCGGCAGCACGCTCAGGGCGACCAGCCCCTGGAAGCCCCGGCGCAGGGCCGTACGGGACCAGGTCCAGGGGCGCAGGGCGCGCACCGGTCAGACCCCCGCGTGGTGGAGCTCCGGCTGCTCGGGAGCGGGGGCGGGCGCGGGGCCCCGGGTCCGCATCAGGAACACGACGCGCAGCGCGCAGACCCACACGAGCGTCGCTCCGAGGACGTGCAGGAGCACCAGCGCCGCGGGGACGGCGAGGAAGTACTGCACGTACCCGATCACACCCTGGGACAGCTCCACCCCGAGCAGCACGAGCGCGGCGCGCCGTACGCGCCCGGGGGAGTCGGTGACGTGCAGGGCGAACAGCAGGGCGAACGTCAGCCCGACGACGACGTAGGCGATGTCGGTGTGCAGCCGCACCACGCTCTGGATGTCGAAGCCGAAGCGGGAGGCGGCCTCGTCTCCTGAGTGCGGCCCGGTGCCGGTCACCACCACCCCGGCCAGCAGCAGCGCGAAGGCGGCCGCGGCCAGCACGTATCCGAGCGTGCGGATGTCCCTGTGGACCAGCCGTTGGGCAGGGGCGTCGCCCTCGCCCGCCCGGGCGAACAGCACGACGGCGGCGGCGGTCATGCCGATGGACAGCAGGAAGTGCACGCTGACGGTCACCGGATTGAGCATCGTGTGGACCACGAGCCCGCCCCACAGGGCCTGGACGACGACGCCGACCGGCTGCAGCAGCGCGAGCCGCAGCAGGACCGGGCGGCCGCGCTCGCCCCGGGACAACTGCCACGCGGCGATCACGCACGCGACCGCGACCGCGAGCACGAGGAACGACAGCAGCCGGTTACCGAACTCGATCGCCATGTTGACCGGCGCGTGCGTGTCGATCCTCGCCGGCACGAAGCTGTCCGGCGTGCAGCGCGGCCAGGTCGGGCAGCCGAGGCCGGAGCCGGTGACGCGGACGGCGGCGCCGGTGACCGTGATGCCGACGTTGACCACGATCGCCGCCAGCGCCCACCGCCGCATGGACTCGCTCGTCGGGAACATGAACGAGCGGTAGAAGGCGAGCAGCGTGCCGCGGATCCGGTCAGTCGTGGGATTCACGGATTTCATCGTAGGCGGCCCCGCGGGTGGTCCCTTCCCCGGCCCACGTGCCGTCCGGCGATGCCCGGGCGGGCACGCGCTGATCGTTTCCCCCGGCACAGGCCGGTACGATCGGCCGTACGGGACCGAGGAGGGCGGTGGCCGGTCGATGGGCGGGGCGTGGGACGGCCCGGCGGGCCGCGAGCGCGACGACCACCGCGCGCCGGGCGCCGGAGCGCGGCAGAACCTGCGCGAGCAGGTGGCGCAGGCGCTGCGCGACGCGCTGGTGGCCGGGGAGATGCGGCCCGGCGTCGTCTACTCGGCCCCCGCGCTGGCGGCCAGGTTCGGGGTCTCGGCCACACCGGTGCGGGAGGCGATGCTCGACCTCGCCAAGGAGGGCCTGTTCGAGGCCCTGCGCAACAAGGGCTTCCGGGTCGCGGAGGTGTCCGAGCGCGACCTCGACGAGATCATCGAGATCAGGCGGCTGATCGAGGTGCCCACGGTGGCCCGGCTCGCCGGACAGTCCCTGGCCGCGGAGGCCGAGGGGCTGCGCCCGATCGCCGAGGAGATCGTCTCGGCCGCGGGAAGGGGCGACCTGCTCGCCTACGTGGCCGCCGACCAGCGGTTCCACCTCGCGCTGCTGGCCCTGTCGGGCAACGCCCGGCTGGTCGAGACGGTCAGGGACCTGCGCGCCCGGGCCCGGCTCTACGGGCTGCGCGGGCTGCACGGGCTGTCCAGTGCGCGGATGATGGCGGCCTCGGCGCGCGAGCATCTCGACCTTCTCGACGCTCTCGTACGCGGCGACGCCGCGGCGGCCGAGAGCCTGATGAACCACCATCTCCAGCACGTGCGCGCGATCTGGTCGCGCACCCGCCCCCGGCCTGAGCGGTACGGCTCAGCCGTCGCCGACGCGGGTGGCGCCGATGGAGGCCACGACCACGCAGCCGATCGCCGCCCACTCGCGGACCAGGAGCACCTCGTGCAGGACGAACAGGCCGACGAGCGCGGCGGCGGCGGGCTCCAGGCTCATCAGGATGCCGAAGACCCGCTTGGGCATCCGGCGCAGTGCCTCGAGTTCCAGCGAGTAGGGGATGACCGAGGAGAGCAGGCCGACCCCCGCACCGATCAGCAGGACCTCGGGCCGCAGCAGGCCGCTCCCGCCCGCGGTGACCCCGATGGGCGCGATGACGATCGTGGACACGATCATGGCGAACGACAGCCCGCTCGCGCCGGGGAAGCGGGCGCCCGTTGCCGCGGAGAACACGATGTAGGCGGCCCAGCACGCCCCCGCCAGTGCCGCGAACCCGATGCCGGCCCAGCTCACGGCCCCCGCCCCTCCCCAGGGGGCGAGCAGGATCACGCCCGCGGCGGCCAGACCCACCCACAGCAGGTCGAGCCGGCGGCGGGAGGACAACACGGCCAGGGTGAGCGGCCCGATGAACTCGATGGCCACCGCGATCCCGATCGGCAGCCGGGCGAGGGCCTCGTAGAACGACAGGTTCATCAGGCCGAGGCTGAGCCCGAACGCGACGCCGACGGCGAGGTCGCGCCGCGACAGCCCGCGCACCTTGGGCCGGGCGATGGCCAGCAGCATGAGGGCGCCGGTGGCGATGCGCAGGAAGACCACGGCCGAAGGGGGCAGCTGCGTGAACAGGTTCTTGGCCAGTCCGGCGCCCACCTGGACCGACAGGATGCCCAGCAGCACCAGCCCCGACGGCGGTATCGCGTCCGAGGCGGCCCGCAGCGCCCGGCCGGGCGACGGCCTCATGCGATACGGCTCGGCCCCCGGAAGGGATTCAGCGGTCATGCCGGCAACCCCACAAAATGGCATAGATCACGAACAAACGCCGCAATCATATGCGCCAGCCGTCAGGCCGCAGGTGAGGCCCCCGGTATCACCGCAGGCGGCCCGCTCATTCCCGGGGGCCCGGTGTCATTCCCAGCGGAACGTGCGGGCGGCCAGGGCGAGCGCGGCGACCGTCCAGCACAGCAGCACGAGCAGCGCGCCGCCGGGGAAGCCGCCGCCGTCGCTCAGGACGGTCCGCAGGCCGGAGGTGAGCGCGCTGATCGGCAGCAGCCCGAGCACGTGCTGCACCCCGGCAGGGAACCGGTCCAGCGGGAACAGCACGCCGCCGAGCCCGAGCAGCACCAGGTAGACGAGGTTGGCCCCGGCCAGCGTGGCCTCCGCCCGCAGCGTGCCCGCCATGAGCAGGCCGAGGCCGCTGAAGGCCGCCGTGCCCAGCAGCAGGAGCGGCAGGGCCCACAGCGGGTCGCCGTGGGGCGACCAGCCGAGCGCCAGCGCCACCGCGACGATCACCACGACCTGCAGCGCCTCCACGGCGACGACCGCGACGGTCTTGGCCAGCAGCAGTCCGGCCCGCGACAGCGGGGTTGCGCCCAGGCGCTTGAGCACGCCGTACCTGCGCTCGAAGCCGGTCGCGATCGCCTGCCCGGTGAACGCGGTGGACATGACCGCGAGCGCGAGGATGCCGGGGGCGACGAAGTCGACGCGCGCGCCGCCGCCGACGTCCACCAGCGGTGCCGTGGAGAACCCGACGAGCAGCAGGATCGGGATGATCATCGTGAGCAGGAGCTGCTCGCCGTTGCGCAGCATGGCCCGGATCTCCGCGCCCGCCTGGGCGAGGACCATCCGGTGCAGCGGCGCGGCCCCCGGCCGCGGCGTGAGGTCCAGCGTGGCGATCGTGCTCACCGCAGCTCCCTGCCGGTCAGTTCGAGGAAGACGTCCTCCAGCGTGCGCCGCTCGATGCGCAGGTCCTCGGTGGTGACGCCCTCGGTGGCGCACCAGGCGGTGACGGTGGCGAGCAGCTGCGGGCCGACCTGCCCCTCGATGATGTAGTGCCCCGAGGGCGACTCCTTGGCGGCGCTGCCCGGCGGCAGCGCGGCCAGCAGTTCCTCCAGGTCGAGTCCCGGGCGCGCGCGGAACCTGAGCTGACGCTCGGCGCCGGTCAGCGACGCGGGCGTGCCCTCGGCCACCACCCGGCCGTGGTCGATGACCACCACGTGGTCGGAGAGCTTCTCGGCCTCGTCCATCTGATGGGTCGTCAGCACCACCGACACCCCGGCGGCGCGCAGCGCGGCGACCAGGTCCCAGCAGGCGTGCCGCGCCTGCGGGTCGAGCCCGGCGGTCGGCTCGTCCAGGAAGACCAGTTCCGGCCGCCCGATCACCGCCGCCGCGAGCGACAGGCGCTGCTGCTGGCCGCCCGACAACCGCCGGTACGGCGTGCGCCTGTGGTCGGCCAGGCCGAGCAGGCCGAGCAGGGCGTCGGGGTCGAGCGGGTGGGCGTAGAACCGGGAGACCACCCGCAGCCACTCGCCCGCGCGGGCGGCGGGAGGCACCCCTCCGGTCTGCGGCATGATCCCCAGACGTGGCCTGAGAGCGGGGTCGGCGGGGTCCAGGCCGAGCACGCGCACCGTCCCGCCGTCCGGCCGGCGGAAGCCCTCGCAGATCTCGATCGTGGAGGTCTTGCCCGCGCCGTTCGGCCCGAGGATCGCCGTGACGGCGCCCCGCGCACAGCTCAGGGTCAGCCCGTCGACGGCCGTGGTGCTTCCGTAGCGCTTGACCAGCCCGTCGATCTCGACCGCCGGCGCGCCGTCGCCCGCGCTGCCGAGCGTGCTCTCGAACGTGCTGTCAACCCCCGGCACTCCCACCGGCCTCCCTTCACAGGACCGACCGCCGGAGCCGGCCGGATGCGGCCGCCCTGGTCAGTCGTCGACGGCATCGAGTCTAGGGAGCGGGAGGCGCGCTCTCGTCGGCGAGTGCCGCCATTCCAGCCCTCGGAGGTAAAGGATGCGGAAAAGTCGTGTCGTCGCAGGTTAGGTAAGGCTTACCTGCGTGAGAAATTGCATCTCCGCCGACCTCGCCTTGGGTTTGTCGCCGGGGAAGGAATTACGGCACACTGATGTTGTGAAAAACGTGCAGGGGAAGCAGAGCGCCGAGAAGGCCGTGGTGACGCGGCCCGTTCCGGCAACCCCTGTGCACATGGACATCAGTGCCGAGCGCGGCACCCGGGCCAGGGTGGCACGGCTCATCCTGGAACACGGCCCGGTCACCGCGGCGGCGCTCGGCGAGCGACTCGGGCTGACCCCGGCCGCGGTGCGCCGCCATCTCGACGCGCTGCTGGCCGAGGGCATGATAGAGCCCCGTACGGCCCGCCCGCGCGGCCAGCGGGGGCGCGGCAGACCGGCGAAGATGTTCGCGATCACCGACGCCGGCCGCAGCGCCTTCGTCCACGCCTACGACGACCTGGCCGGCAGCGCGCTGCGCTTCCTGGCCGAGCGCCTGGGCGGCGAGGCGGTGTCGGAGTTCGCTCGGGCGCAGGTGTCCGGGCTGGTCGGCCGGCTCGAGGCGCTGATGCGCGAGGTCCCCGCCGAGCAGCGGGTCCGCGTGCTGGCCGAGGCGCTGTCCGCGGAGGGCTACGCGGCCTCGGCGTCCGCGACGGGCAAGGGCGGCGAGCAGCTGTGCCAGCACCACTGCCCGGTCGCGCACGTCGCGGCGCAGTTCCCCCAGCTGTGCGAGGCGGAGACCGAGGCCTTCGCCCGGCTGCTGGGCACGCCGGTGCAGCGGCTGGCCACGATCGCCAACGGCGACGGGGTCTGCACCACCCACGTGAGTTCACACGCGCTCGCCGCACGGCACGCGCGTCCCGATCTACCGACCGCCGATCTATCGGCCGCACATCTATCGAGCACATCGACGAGCAAGGAGTCCGGAAGGTGACTGTCACCGACCGCCCGGAGCTGGAAGGCCTCGGGAATTACAAGTTCGGCTGGGCCGACACGGACGTGGCCGGGGCCACGGCCCGTCGTGGGCTGTCCGAAGAGGTCGTCCGCGACATCTCCGCGCTCAAGAACGAGCCGGAGTGGATGCTCGACCTGCGCCTCAAGGGCCTTCGGCTGTTCGAGAAGAAGCCGCTGCCGACCTGGGGCTCCGACCTCACGGGCATCGACTTCGACAACATCAAGTACTTCGTCCGCTCGACGGAGAAGCAGGCCGCGTCCTGGGACGAGCTGCCCGCCGACATCAAGAACACCTACGACAAGCTCGGCATCCCGGAGGCGGAGAAGCAGCGCCTCATCGCCGGCGTCGCCGCCCAGTACGAGTCCGAGGTCGTCTACCACAAGATCCGTGAGGACCTCGAGGAGAAGGGCGTCATCTTCGTCGACACCGACACCGGCCTGCGCGAGCACGAGGAGCTCTTCAAGGAGTACTTCGGCACGGTGATCCCGGTGGGCGACAACAAGTTCGCCGCGCTCAACACCGCCGTGTGGTCGGGCGGCTCGTTCATCTACGTGCCGCCGAACGTGCACGTCGAGATCCCGCTGCAGGCCTACTTCCGGATCAACACCGAGAACATGGGCCAGTTCGAGCGGACCCTGATCGTCGTGGACGAGAACTCCTACGTCCACTACGTCGAGGGCTGCACCGCGCCGATCTACTCGTCCGACTCGCTGCACTCTGCGGTCGTCGAGATCATCGTGAAGAAGGGCGCCCGCTGCCGCTACACGACGATCCAGAACTGGTCGAACAACGTCTACAACCTGGTCACCAAGCGCGCCGTGGCGTACGAGGGCGCGACCATGGAGTGGATCGACGGCAACATCGGCTCCAAGGTCACGATGAAGTACCCGGCCGTCTACCTGATGGGCGAGCACGCCAAGGGCGAGACGCTGTCGGTCGCCTTCGCCGGTGAGGGCCAGCACCAGGACGCGGGCGCCAAGATGGTGCACCTCGCGCCCAAGACGTCCTCGACGATCATCTCCAAGTCCGTGGCGCGCGGCGGCGGCCGCACGTCCTACCGGGGCCTGGTGCAGATCGAGGAGGGCGCGGCCGGCTCGGCCTCGACCGTCAAGTGCGACGCGCTGCTGGTCGACCAGATCAGCCGGTCCGACACCTACCCCTACGTGGACGTCCGCGAGGACGACGTGTCGATGGGCCACGAGGCCACGGTCTCCAAGGTGTCGGAGGACCAGCTCTTCTACCTCATGAGCCGCGGCCTCGGCGAGGACGAGGCGATGGCCATGATCGTGCGCGGCTTCGTCGAGCCGATCGCCCGCGAGCTGCCCATGGAGTACGCCCTGGAGCTCAACCGCCTGATCGAGCTGCAGATGGAAGGAGCGGTCGGCTGATGGGCCTGGAGACCAAGCCGCTGTCGACGCTGCATGAGAAGTCGTCGTACGACGTGGGCGACTTCCCGGTGCCGACGGGCCGCGAGGAGGAGTGGCGCTTCACGCCGCTGTCGCGGCTGAAGGGGCTCCACAACGGCACCGCCGCCGTCACCGGCGGCGTCGTGATAGACGTCGAGGCCGCGCCCGAGGTGCGCGTCGAGACCGTCGGCCGCGACGACGCCCGGCTCGGCAGGGCCTACACGCCGGCCGACCGGGTCAGCGCGCAGGCGTACTCGTCGTTCGAGAAGGCCACCGTCGTCACGGTGCCGAAGATGACGGCCGCCTCCCGGCCCACCGTGATCACGCTGCGGGGCTCCGGGGCAGGCGCCGCCGCGTACGGGCACATCCTCGTGTCGGTGGAGCCGATGGCCGAGGCCGTGCTGGTCCTGGACCACCGCGGCAGCGCCGTCTACGCCGACAACGTCGAGTTCGACGTGGCCGAGGGCGCGACGCTCAAGGTCGTCAGCCTGCAGGACTGGGACGACGACGCCGTGCACGTCTCCCACCACCACGCGCGGCTCGGCAAGGACGCGACGTTCCGCTCGTTCGTGGTCACCCTCGGCGGCGACCTCGTACGGCTGTCGCCCTCGGTGTCGTACACCGCCCCGGGCGGCGACGCCGACCTCACCGGGCTGTACTTCGTGGACGAGGGCCAGCACCTGGAGCACCGCCTGCTGGTGGACCACAGCGTGCCGAACTGCCGCAGCAACGTGACCTACAAGGGCGCGCTGCAGGGCGACGGCGCCCACGCGGTCTGGATCGGCGACGTGATCATCCGGGCCGAGGCCGAGGGCACCGACACCTACGAGCTCAACCGCAACCTCATCCTCACCGACGGCGCCCGCGCCGACTCGGTGCCGAACCTGGAGATCCTCACCGGCGAGGTCGCGGGAGCGGGCCACGCGTCCGCCTCCGGCCGCCTCGACGACGAGCACATCTTCTACCTGCAGGCCCGCGGCATCCCGTTCGACGAGGCCCGCCGCCTGGTCATCCACGGCTTCTTCGCCCAGTTGCTGGAGAAGATCGAGGTGCCGGAGATCCGCGAGCGGGTCCTGTCCGCGGTCGAGGCGGAGCTGGCCCGATGAGCGCCGAGACCGCCCATTGGGAGAAGGTCTGCCAGGTCGGCGACATCCCCGACGGCGGCGTCCTCGGCCTGGAGGTCGGGGAGACGCCGGTCGCGCTGGTGCGGACCGGCGGCGAGGTCTTCGCCCTGCACGACGTGTGCTCCCACGCCGAGGTCCGCCTCAGCGAGGGCGAGGTCTACGACCACACGCTGGAGTGCTGGCTGCACGGCTCCTGCTTCGACCTGCGCACCGGCAAGCCCACCGGGCCGCCCGCGACCAGGCCCGTCAACGTCTACCGAGTCAAGATCGAAGGCGACGACGTGTACGTCTCGCTCTCGAAGGAGTAAATACAAGTGTCCACCCTTGAGATTCGTGACCTGCACGTCGCCGTGGGCGACAAGGAGATCCTGCGCGGCGTCGACCTGACGGTCCGCAGCGGCGAGACGCACGCCATCATGGGCCCGAACGGCTCGGGCAAGTCCACGCTGGCGTACGCCGTCGCGGGGCACCCCAAGTACACCGTCACCTCCGGCACCGTGCTGCTCGACGGCGAGGACCTGCTGGAGATGTCGGTGGACGAGCGCGCCCGCGCCGGCCTGTTCCTCGCCATGCAGTACCCGGTCGAGGTCCCCGGCGTCAGCGTGTCGAACTTCCTGCGTTCGGCGATCACCGCGGTCCGCGGCGAGGCGCCGAAGCTCCGCGACTTCGCCAAGGAGCTGAAGTCGGGCATGGACGCGCTGTCCATCGACCCGGCCTTCGCCCAGCGCAACACCAACGAGGGCTTCTCCGGCGGCGAGAAGAAGCGCCACGAGATCCTCCAGCTCGAGCTGCTCAAGCCCAAGATCGCGGTGCTGGACGAGACCGACTCCGGCCTCGACGTCGACGCCCTGCGCGTCGTCTCCGAGGGCATCAACCGGTTCCGTGCCTCCGGTGACACCGGCGTCCTGCTGATCACCCACTACACCCGCATCCTGCGCTACGTGAAGCCGGACTTCGTCCACGTCTTCGCCGGCGGGCGCGTGGTGGAGGAGGGCGGCCCCGAGCTGGCCGACAAGCTGGAGAACGAGGGCTACGAGGCCTACACGAAGGCGGCGTCCGCCTGATGAGTGCGCCCGGCTTCGACGTGGAGAGGATCAGGAAGGACTTCCCGGTCCTCGCCCGCGAACTCCCCGGAGGCAGGTCGCTGGTCTACCTCGACTCCGGCAACTCCTCCCAGAAGCCGACCCAGGTGATCGAGACCATGCGCGATCACCTGACCTGGCACTACGGCAACGTCGGCCGGGCGCTGCACGTGCTGGGCAGCGAGTCGACCGAGGCGTACGAGGCGGCGCGCGACAAGATCGCCGCGTTCGTGAAGGCCCCGTCGCGCGATGAGATCGTCTTCACCAAGAACGCCTCCGAGGCCCTCAACCTCGTGGCGTACGCCTTCGGCAACCCCGTCGGTGAGGACGAGCGGTTCCGGATCGGGCCCGGCGACGAGATCGTCATCTCCGAGATGGAGCACCACTCCAACATCGTGCCGTGGCAACTGCTCGCGCAGCGGACCGGCGCGACGCTGCGCTGGTTCCCGGTGACCGACGAGGGCCGCCTCGACATCGGGGGCCTGGAGGAGCTGGTCAACGAGCGCACGAAGATCGTCTCGATCGCGCACCAGTCGAACGTCCTCGGCACGGTCAACTCGGTCTCGCCGATCCTGGCCCGCGTACGCGAGGTCGGCGCGCTGATGATGCTCGACGCGTCGCAGTCGGTGCCCCACCAGCCCGTGGACGTGACCGAGCTGGGTGTCGACTTCGTCGCGTTCACCGGCCACAAGATGGTCGGGCCGTCCGGCATCGGCGTGCTGTGGGGCCGCCGCGAGCTGCTCGACGCCATGCCGCCGTTCCTCGGCGGCGGCGAGATGATCGAGGCGGTCTGGATGGACCGCTCGACGTACGCGCCGGTGCCGCACAAGTTCGAGGCGGGGACGCCGCCCATCGTCGAGGCGATCGGCCTCGGCGCCGCGGCCGACTACCTGACCGCCGTGGGCATGGACCAGATCAAGGCGCACGAGAAGGAGCTGGTCGCGTACGCGCTGGAGGCGCTGCCGGAGGTCCCCGGGCTCAGGATCATCGGCCCGCGCACGCCCATCGCCCGCGGCGGCACGATCTCGTTCACCCTGGAGGGGATCCACCCGCACGACGTGGGGCAGATCCTCGACGACGTGTACGGGATCGCGGTGCGGGTAGGTCATCACTGCGCCCGGCCGCTCCACCTCAGGTTCGGAATTCCGGCGACCACGCGGGCGTCTTTCTACCTGTACAACACGACGGCCGAGATCGACGCACTGGTCCGCGGCCTCCACCACGTGCAGAAGGTGTTCGGCTGAGCCATGATCGGTGAATCCATGTACCAGGAGCTGATCCTGGAGCACTACAAGCATCCCCAGGGGCGGGGCCTGCGTGAGCCGTACGACGCGGAGGTGCACCACGTCAACTCGACCTGCGGCGACGAGGTGACGCTGCGGGTGAAGGTGGCCGACGGCGGCAAGGTGCTCGACGTGTCCTACGACGGTCAGGGCTGCTCCATCAGCCAGGCCGCCGCCTCCGTGCTGCACGAGCTCGCCACCGGCTCCACGGTGGACGAGTCGCTGTCGGTGGTTGACGAGTTCACCCGGCTCATGCAGGGCAGGGGCCAGGTGGAGCCCGACGAGGACGTGCTGGGCGACGCGGTGGCGTTCGCCGGTGTGGCGAAGTTCCCCGCCCGCGTCAAGTGCGCGCTGCTGGCCTGGATGGCGTACAAGGACGCGTTGATGAGGAGCCAGGGATGACCGGCGGCCTTCGGCGCGTTGGTGAGAACGGCGCCGCGCCGCGGGCGCCGCGAGGTGAGGAGACGACGTGAGCAAGCCGACCCAGACCCCCACGGGACCGGTCGCGGAGACGGCCGGCGCCGCCCCCGGCACGTACGACGGGGAGACCGCCCTCGACGACGTGCTGGAGGCGCTGAAGGACGTCGTGGACCCCGAGCTGGGGATCAACGTGGTGGACCTCGGCCTCGTCTACGGCGTCAACCTCGACCCGGCCGGCGAGGGCGAGCGCCCGATCGCCACCATCGACATGACGCTGACCAGCGCCGCCTGCCCGCTGACCGACGTCATCGAGGACCAGGCCAACTCGGCGCTCGCCGACCTGGTCTCCAACGTGGTCATCAACTGGGTCTGGCTGCCGCCGTGGGGCCCCGACAAGATCACCGACGAGGGTCGTGACCAGCTCAGGATGCTGGGCTTCAACGTCTGACCTGAGCCGGCTTCCCGCCCGGGGCATTCCGCGCCGTCCCGCCGCGTTCGTACGCGGCGGGACGCGTGGCTTTTCGACCGGTTTCGTGCGTGCGGCCGTGCCGCGCCAGGCGCGCTCTGTGCGTCAAGGCGCGCCGCGACGGCGCGAACGGCCGGCGCGGGGCGGGAATGCCGTACAGTTGTTTTTTGCTTTCCCTTGTGCGACGTGAGTGAAAGGCGTCCGTGAGAGCCGCCGCCCGGCGGTCTCCACTTCTGCGGGACGCGTGCTCACCGCATCATGCGGGCGCAGGCCGCTTCAGTCTCCGGCCCGTGGCGCTCGATCGGTACGGCTCGCCTGCCGTACCCGACCCGGCTCGTCCTTTCGCAGAAGTGACGCGCCCGCGTGTTCCGGCACGTCTTTTCTCGAAAGGCACGATTACGTGACCATCTCTGACCTCGGTGAGGGCACGACCACCCCCGCCGAGTTCGCGGTGCTGGGGCTGCCCAGACCGCTCGTGACAGGGCTCGCCCGGCAGGGCATCACCGCGCCGTTCCCGATCCAGCGGGCGGCCATCCCCGACATCCTCGCCGGGTACGACGTACTCGGCCGGGGCCAGACCGGCTCCGGCAAGACGCTCGCCTTCGGCCTGCCCACCCTGGCCAGGGTCGCGGGGGAGAAGGCGCGCCCCGGCCGGCCCCGGGCCCTCGTCCTGGTGCCCACCCGCGAACTGGCCCTGCAGGTGACCGACGCCCTCGAGCCGCTCGGCCGCGGACTGTCGCTGCGCACCCGCACGGTCGTCGGCGGCATGTCCATGGGCCGCCAGATCGAGGACCTGCGCCGGGGGGTCGACATCGTCGTCGCCACGCCCGGCCGCCTCACCGATCTCATCGAGCAGGGCGAGTGCGCGCTGGACGACGTCCAGATCACCGTCCTCGACGAGGCCGACCACATGTGCGACCTCGGGTTCCTGCCCGTGGTGAGCGCGCTGCTGGCGCGCACGCCCGCCGACGGGCAGCGCCTGCTGTTCTCCGCGACGCTCGACGGTGACGTGGACACGCTGGTCAAACGCTTCCTGACCGACCCGGTGATCCATTCCCTGGACCCGGCCACCTCCTCGGTGGAGACGATGGAGCACCACCTGCTCCAGGTGCACCGCGACGACAAGGCGGACGTGACGGCGGAGATCGCCAACCGGGCCGGCCGTACGATCATGTTCGTCCGCACCCAGCACGGCGTGGACCGCGTCGTGAAGCAACTCGCCCGCTTGGGGGTCCGCGCGGGCGGTCTGCACGGCGGCAAGCGGCAGAACCAGCGCACCCGCATCCTCGACGGGTTCCGCGAGGGCACCATCGGGGTGCTCGTCTGCACCGACGTCGCCGCCCGCGGCATCCACGTGGACGACGTGAGCCTCGTGCTGCACGTGGACCCGCCGGCCGACCACAAGAGCTACCTGCACCGGGGCGGCCGTACGGCCCGCGCGGGCGAGCGCGGCGTGGTGCTGACGCTGGTCCTGCCGAGCGAGCGCCGCGCCACCGAGTCGATGACCCGCAAGGCGGGGGTGACCCCGTCCCGTCACCGGGTGGCGCCGGGCGACCCCATCCTGGCCGAGATCGCCGGGGCCCGGCGGCCGAGCGGCGAGGCCGTTCCGGTGTGGGAGCCCGACGTGCGCAGGCCGCTGCGGCCCGCGCGGGACGACCGTACGCCCGGCCGTCGCCGGCACGGCGGGGACCGTCACCGCGGTGCCGACCGCCCGGGCGACGGGGACGGCCGGCGCAGGCCGTCCGACCAGGGTGAGCGGCCTCGCGGTCCCTGGACCGGCGACGGCCGTACCGAGCCCCGCGGCGGCCACCGTCGTGGCCGCGCCGGGGGGGCACGGCGGCCAGGGCGGATACGGAAGCCAGGGCGGGCACGGCGGCCAGGGCGGGCGCGGAGGCTACGGCGGGGGACGGCGGCCGTGGCGGGCGCCGGCGGCAGCGGAAGCCGCTTCACCGGCCGCTGATCCCTACCGTCCTCTCCACCACCACCGCCGTCCGTACGGGCGGCCCGGTGGCGTGTGGGCCCTGTTGACACAAATTATGTAGACCGGTCTATTCTCTCGGCATGATTGAAAAGACGGCCACGGCCGCGGTCAGCATGGCGGCGTCGTGAGCGCCGGGGACCGGCACGCGCTGGTCCTGGGCGCGACCGGCTTCGTCGGGCGGCACCTGGTCCTCGCGCTCGGCCATGCCGGCGTCCGGGTGAGCACGGCCAACCGGAGCCACGAGTCCTACCGGCGGCTCGCCCGGTGGCTGGCCGAGCACGGGCATGACGAGGCCCCGGCCGACCTCCGGGTCGATTTCGCGAAGCCGTCCCCGTTCGAGGGGGCGCTGATCGAGGGAGCGGCCGACGACGTCACTGAGGTCTACAACTGCGCCGGCGCCTACCGGTTCGGCATGTCGGCGGACGAGGCCCGCCGGGCCAACGTCGACAGCGTCCGCGCGGTCGTCGCCTTCGCGGCGCGGCTGCCGCGCCTGCGCCGGCTCGTCCACGTCTCCGGGTATCGCGTGGGCCGGCAGGACTCCCGTCCCTGGAGCGAGGAGCGGCGGCGGGAGACCTACCGGGCCCTGGGCGCGTACGAGGCGTCCAAGGTGGAGGCGGACGCCGTCTTCCGGACCGAGGCGGAGCGGCTGGGCGTTCCCTGGTCGGTCGTCAATCCGGCCAGCGTGATCGGCGACAGCGTCACCGGCGAGTCCGGCCAGTACCTCGGGCTCGCGTCGACCCTGCGCGACCTCTGGCAGGGCGGCCTCGCGGCGGTTCCGGGGAACGCGCGGACGTTCGTCCCCGTGGTCGCGGTCGACCACCTCGCCCGGTTCATGACCCTGCTGCCGGTGGACGAGATCGCCGAGAGCGCCTCCTACTGGCTGCTGGACGACGACACGCCCGCGCTGCCCGGCCTGATCGCGCTCGTCGCGGAGCACTACGGGGTCAGGGCGCCCCGGGTGCGGGTTCCGGTGGCCCTGGTGAAGCGCCTGCCCCGCCGGCTCACGAAGGCCGGTCCGGAGACGCTGACCTTCCTGTCGGCCGACCGTTATCCCACCGGCTCGGCGCGTGCCTTCGCCGCCCGTCACGGGCTGACCATGCCGGACACCGCCACGACGATCCGCCGCTGGGCCGACCACCTGGCGGCGAGCCGGTTCGGGGACGCCCCCGCCGACGGCAGGCGGTTCACCGGCCCGGGCGGGGTGCGGACGTTCGAGCTCGGCGAACCGGGCGCGCCCACGGTGGTGCTGCCGGGTCTGCCGGTCAACGCCGACACCTGGGCGCCGGTCGTCGCGGCGCTGGGCCGGGCCCGCGCCGCCGACCTGCCTGGGTTGGGGATGAGCGCGGGAGGCCGCGACGACTGGCCGTCCTGGCTGACCGCCCTCGTGACCGAGACCGGCGCGCGTCACCTGGTCGGCCACTCCATCGGCGCTGCGGCCGCCGTCGAGGCCGCGGCCGCCCATCCGGAAACGGTGGACCGGCTCACGCTCGTGGCGCCGTTCTTCCTCCAGCCGCGCCCTGCTCCCGCCGCCCGGCTTCCGGCCCGCTGGTATCTCACCCGGGTCTCTCCGCGGACGCTCGCCGAGCGGCTCACCGGAGACCCGGCGCACGCGACCGCCCTCGAATCGAGCGTGGCGGATCTACGCCGCGGCGCCGCCGCCACCGCCGCCCGGCTCCTGGCCGCCGCGGCGTCGCCCCGGTGGCGGGCGGACCTCCGGGCCGAGCTGGCGCGTTACCCGGGACACGTGCACGTCGTCGTGGGCTCCCGCGACCCTCTCGGCCCGGAAGGACGGGCCCTCCTGGACACGCTCCCGCGGGCCACCGTCACGGTGATCCCGGGCGCGGGTCATCACCCCCAGTTGACGCACCCCGAGGAGGTCGCCCACGCCGTCGGCGCGTGGAACGCCTCCCCGGGAGCGCCTGCCGTCCAGCCCTTCAGAACGTTCAGCCCTTCAGGCCGCTCAGCACGATCCCACGGGTGAAGTAGCGCTGGAAGGCGAGGAAGAAGGCGATCGACGGCAGGGAGGCGAGCAGGCCGCCCGCCATGATCGCCCCTTGGTGTTGCGCGCCCCCGAAGTACGTGTTGAGGCGGGCCAGCGCGACCGGGATGTTGGCCATCTCGTCGCTCTGCACGATGATCAGCGGCCACAGGAAGTTGTTCCACTCGGCGAGCACGATGAAGATCGACATCGCGGCGAGGGCCGGGCGCAGCAGCGGCAGCACGATCTGCCACCAGATGCGCCACTCCCCGGCGCCGTCGACCCGGGCGGCCTGGATGAGCTCGTCCGGCACCGAGTGGAGGAACTGCACCAGGAAGAACAGCACGAACGCCTTGGCCAGCGCCGGGATGATGTAGCCCTGGTAGGTGTCCAGCCAGCCAAGGTTCCGCATGATGACGTAGTTCGGCACCAGGGTGGTCTGCCAGGGCACCATCATCGAGGCGACGATCAGCAGGAAGATCAGCCGCCGCCCCGGCACGCGGTGCTTGGTGATCACGTACGCCGCCAGCGAGGCGATCAGCAGCGACCCGACCGTGATGGCGACCGTGATCACCAGGCTGTTGAACATGAAGCGGCCGAACCCGAAGTCCACCTGGAACCGCTGGAAGATGCCCTGGAGATGGCCGGGGTTGACCTGGGTGGGGGAGTAGCCGGGGTCGTAGAAGTTGCTCAGCGTGGGATGCTCGGGCGCGAACGACGGCGGCTGCCGGTTCAGCTCCGTCACCGGCTTGAACACCGTGATCAGCATCCAGTAGAACGGCGCGATCATCGTGAGCGACAGCAGGTAGAACGGCAGGCGCAGCAGGTGGCCCCGCCAGTTGGCGCCCGACCCGGCGGCGGGCGCCTGCCGGGGCGCGGCGGCGGGATCGGCGACGAGCGGGGTGGTCGTGGGGGGCGACGGCCATCACAGCTCCTTCAGGGCGCGGCCGATGCGGAGGTTGACCATGCTGAGGGCGAAGATGATGAGGAAGAGCACCCACGCGATGGCCGAGGCGTAGCCGAGCTTGAAGTGCGTGAAGCCCTGGTCGTACAGGTAGGGCACGATCATCAGGCCCGAGTCGAGCACGCCGCCGATGTTGTTGGTGCCACGGAACACGATGTAGACGGCTTCAAAGACCTGGAAGGCCCCGATGAGGCCGGTCACGACCACGTACGTGGTGACCGGGCGCAGCAGCGGCAGCGTCACCCGGCGGAACTGCTGCCAGGTGCCGGCGCCGTCGATGCGGGCCGCCTCGTAGTACTCCTGCGGGATCGTGTTGAGCCCGGCGACGTACAGCACCATGCCGTAGCCCATCCCGCCCCAGACCGACATGAGCACGAGGATGGGGATCGTCAGCCCGGGGGTGGCGAGCCATTCGACGGCCCTGCCGCCGAACCAGCTCATGACCGTGTTGGCCAGGCCGAAGTCGCCCGGATTGAAGATCCACTTCCAGAGCAGCATGAGCGCGATCGACGAGGTCACCGAGGGCAGGAAGAAGATCGTCCGCATGACGCGGTGCGGCCAGCTCGACCCGCTGAAGGCCAGTGCGAGGCCGAGCGACAGCAGCGTCCCGATCCCGACGGACGCCACGACGTAGAGGAAGGTGTTGCCGAGGGCGTGCCGGAACCGGTCGTCGTCGAACAGCAGGCGCCGGAAGTTCTCCAGCCCCTCGAACTCGGGGGCGTTCACCCCGTCGAACTTGGTGAAGCTGAGGTAGAGCGAGTTGGCCAGCGGCCAGACGAGGAAACCGGCGAACAGGCCGAGGAACGGCAGCAGCATCAGATAGGACGTGCCGTAGCGGCGCCATCGTTGCCGGGGTGCGGCGGCGTGGGTTGCCATGTCGTCTCCAGTCGGGTCGTTCCCCATGAGAGGGAAACCGTGGGCGGACCCGGCCGGTGCGGGGTCGGGCGGCACCGGCCCGGGCAGGTGTGGAGGACGGAGGCCGCGGCCGGTGAGGGGTCAGGCGTCACCGGCGAGCCACGGCCGTCCCTATCCGGCGTTGCGCTCCATGACCTTGGCGGCCTCGGCCAGCGCCGTCTTCACGTCGGCCTTGCCGAGGATCGCGGCCTGGAGCTGCTTGGCCACGTCGGAGGCGCTCTCGTCCCAGCCGGGACACCCGGGCGCCGCCGCACCGGTCTTGATGATCTCCGCGAACACCGCCGAGTGCTCCGGAGTGAACGGGGAGTCGGCGACCTTGTCCGGGCGGGGCGGGATGTAGGCGACGTTGCGGGCCTTCGACTCCGCCGACACCGCGTCGACGGCCTCGTCGGTGTAGAGGAACTTCACGAAGTCCGCCGCCTGCTGGATGTGCTTGCTGTAGGACGTGACTCCGACGGCCCGGCCGCCGATGAAGGTCGTGGGCCCCGCCGGGCCGACCGGCAGCGGGGCGATCGCCCACTTGCCCTTCAGCTTGGGCTTGCTGGTGTCGATGGCGAGGGCGTTCCAGTTGCCGCCGTAGACCATCGCGGTGCCCGCGTCGAGCGCGTCCGGGGTCGTCACCGTGTCCTTCGGAGCGCCGTGCTTGCGGTACAGGTCGATCCAGTACGACAGCGCCTGCTCGGCCTGCGGGGTGTTCAGCGAGGGCTTGCAGTCCGGCGTGTAGAAGCTGCCGCCGGCCTGGTAGAGGAAGTTGAAGTAGCCGATCCAGTCGAGGTTGCCCCAGTCGATGCTGATCGGCGTCTTCACCCCCGACTTCTTGAGCTTCTCGATGTCGGCGGTCAGCTCGTCCCAGGTCTTGGGCGGCTCCTTGAGCCCGGCCTTCTCGAACAGGTCGGTCCGGTAGTAGAGCGCCTCGGTGGACATGTCGAGCGGGATGCCGTAGACGGTGCCGTCGGGGGAGACGGCCGACTTCCACTGGGCGGGCTGCGCCTTGGCCTGGAGCTGCTCGATGCCGTACTTGCGCAGGTCGACCATGCCGCCGCGCAGGCCGAACTGGATGGTCCAGGTCATGCCGCCGGAGATGATGTCGGGCCCGCTGCGGCTGGTCGAGGCCGCGAGCAGCTTCGCGTACGCGTCGTCCCAGCTCAGCGTCTGCACCTTGATCGTCACGTTGGGGTGCGACTTCGTGTACAGGTCGGCGGCCTTCTGGAAGGCCGCGCTCTCGTCGTCGCCCCCGGTGGACCACCACGTGATGCCGGCGGGGGCGTTCGCGTCCGCCTGCTTGGTCTCCGGCGTGCCGCTGGTGGCGCAGCCCGCGCCGAGGGCGGCGATCAGGGCGGCGCAGGTGGCCGCCGTCGTTCGTCGCATGGACGTCTCCGATCTCTACGGAAAGTGATCGACTGACATGTCGCGCCCCCCGAGAGGCGGCCCGCCGCGAGGCCGTGTCCGCGCGGCGCACCTCCCACGCTTGGAATTCGTGCAGAGTCCAGCACTAAACCGGATTAGTTTCAAGAGGGCGTTTCATCCCGTCAATCCGGACGTCACGCCGTTCGGTACGTGATTTCGCAGGTCAGTGGGGTTGCTGGTGGCGCGGTGGATTCCGGCGTACGACTCTTAACCGGGTCAGAAGTATGAAACAGGGCACTTGTGTAACCTTGCGGCGTACACGAGCCAGGCCCACCATCCCCACGGGAGCCCCCATGTTCGTCGACATGCCCCTCGACCAGTTGCGCGCGTACGTGCCCGAGCGCCGGGAGCCGGCCGATTTCGACGCGTTCTGGGACCGCACGCTGGCCGAGGCCCGCGCGCACGACCTGAACCCCGTCTTCGAGCCGTACGAGGCCGACCTCGCGCTGGTGGACGTGGCCGACGTGACGTTCGCGGGATTCGGCGGGCATCCGATCAAGGGGTGGTTCATCGCGCCGGCGGGCGCGTCGGGGCCGTTGCCATGCGTGGTGGAGTTCATCGGGTACGGCGGCGGGCGCGGCCGGCCGCACGACTGGCTGCTGTGGCCGGCCGCCGGATACGCGACGTTCGTGATGGACACCCGCGGGCAGGGCGGCACCTGGCGCTCGGGGGACACCCCCGACCCGGTGGGCGGCAACGGCGCGCAGATCCCCGGCAAGCTCACCCAGGGCGTGTTCGACCGGGACGACTACTACTACCGGCGGCTCTACGCCGACGTCGTGCGCGCGGTCGAGGCGGCCAGGTCGCACCCCCTGGTGGACGCCGGGCGGGTCGTCGTGACCGGCGGCAGCCAGGGCGGCGGCATGGCGCTGGCCGCCGCCGCGCTCGTGCCGGACCTCGCCTACGCGTTCGTCAACGTGCCGTTCATGTGCGACATCCGGCGCGCCGTCGAGATCACCGACGAGGACCCGTACGGCGAGCTGGGCCGGTTCTGCGGGATCCACAGGACCCGGGTGGAGGACATCTTCGCGACCCTCGACTACTTCGACGGACTGCACTTCGCGGCGCGGGCCCGCACGCCCGCCCGGTTCTCCGTCGCCCTGCGCGACGGCGTCACCCCGGCCTCGACGGTCTTCGGGGCCTACAACCACTACGCGGGCCCCAAGGACATCACGGTCTGGCCGTTCAACGGCCACGAGGGCGGGGAGTCGCAGCAGGCGCTCGAGCTGCTCAGGCTGGCCAGGAAGATCCTCGGCTGAATCCGATCTCGCCGGGCCCGAGCAGGGGCCCTGGCGGGGGACCCGATCTCGCAGGGTGGACGCGGGGCGCGGCGGCCCGCCCCCGCGACTACCCTGGGGCCGATACCCTGAACGCGCAGGCACACGACCCGAGAGAGACCATGAAGACCTTCGAAGAGCTGTACGCCGAGCTGGCAGAGAAGGCGCGCACCCGGCCCGCGGGGTCCGGCACCGTGGCCGCCCTGGACGCCGGCGTCCATGCCATCGGCAAGAAGGTCGTCGAGGAGGCCGCGGAGAGCTGGATGGCGGCCGAGCACGAGTCGGCGGACCGGGCGGCCGAGGAGATCTCGCAGCTGCTCTACCACGTCCAGGTCCTGATGCTGGCGCGCGGGATCGGGCTGGACGAGGTCTACAAGCATCTGTAGCCGCCACGGCGGCCCGGATCGTTCATCGACCTCGTTCTTGCCCGAAAGGATCTCCCACTCATGCTGCGCATCGCCGTACCGAACAAGGGCGCGCTCTCCGAGGCCGCCCAGACCATGCTGAAGGAGGCGGGCTACCGCCAGCGGAGGGACAGCAAGGAGCTCGTGGTCGTCGACTCCG
Organism: Microbispora sp. GKU 823; assembly: GCF_002027145.1. Classification (NCBI taxonomy): domain Bacteria; kingdom Bacillati; phylum Actinomycetota; class Actinomycetes; order Streptosporangiales; family Streptosporangiaceae; genus Microbispora; species Microbispora sp. GKU 823. The sequence continues at coordinate 28,751 of NZ_MWJN01000072.1, forward strand.
AGAACTCCTGCGAGCTGTTCTTCCTCCGCCCGCGCGACATCGCCGTCTACGTCGGCGAGGGCACCCTCGACGCCGGGATCACCGGCCGCGACATGCTCTTCGACTCCGGCGCCCCCGCCGAGGAGGTCATGCCGCTCGGGTTCGGCCGGTCGACGTTCCGCTTCGCCTCCACGCCGGGCGCCTACTCCGGCGTCTCCGGCCTGTCCGGCCTGCGCATCGCCACCTCGTACGCCGGGCTGCTCGGCAAGTACCTGGCCGACCAGGGCGTGGACGCCCGGGTCATCAAGCTCGACGGCGCGGTCGAGACGGCGATCAGGCTCGGCGTCGCCGACGCGGTCGCCGACGTGGTGGAGACCGGCACGACGCTGCGCAACGTCGGCCTGGAGGTGTTCGGCGAGCCCATCGCGCACTCCGAGGCCGTCTTGATCAAGCGGGCCGGCGCGCCCGAGGCCAACGGGTTCCAGCAGCTCATCCGCCGCCTGCAGGGCGTGATCGTGGCCCGCGACTTCGTCATGATCGACTACGACATCCGGGCCGAGCGCATCGACGAGGCCATCGCCATCACCCCCGGCATGGAGGGGCCGACCGTCTCCCCGCTCCACCGCGAGGGCTGGGTGGCCGTGCGGGCGATGGTCCCGCGCAAGGGCCACCAGCAGGTGATGGACCAGCTCTGGGAGATCGGCGCCAAGGCGATCCTCGTCACCGCCATCTTCGCCTGCCGCCTCTGAACCAGGCTCTCTCGACCCGCTGTCACCGTGGCGCGCCCTGTGTCAAGATCGCGTCATGATGCGATTACAACGTCTGCTGGTGCCGTTGATCTGCGCGCTCACCCTCGCGGCGGGCGCGCCCGCCGTCGCGGCGGAGCACTCGGCGACCAGTGCGGGGGCGGCGGAGGTCCCCGCGACGCAACTCGACGCGATCCGCAGGCTCGATTTCATGGTCGGTCGATGGGCCGGTTCGGGATGGGTCGACACCGCCTCCGGCCGGCAGGAGTTCCTCCAGACCGAGAAGGTGGCCTACAAGGCGGGCGGCCAGGTGCTCACGGTGGAGGGCCAGGGGCGGGACAAGGCCGATCCGGGCAGGATCGTGGACACCGCGCTCGCGGTCGTCGGCTACAGCGACGAGACCGGGCAGTACCGGTGGGAGGCGTTCTCCCAGGGGCACGTCACCGAGTCCGTGCCCGTGGTCGGCGACCACTTCTTCCAGTGGAGCCTCCACACCGGGGGGCCCACCATCCGGTACACCCTGCGCTTCACCGGCAGAACGTGGCACGAGGTCGGTGAGTACACCCTCGACGGCGGCGTCACCTGGCGGCAGAACTTCCAGATGGACCTGAGACGAGTGGCCTGACGACCCCTGTGCTTCCTCCCTCCCCTCTCGTACGGGGGAGGGAGGCGGATGACAAATGTCATCGCGAAGGCCGGAGACGCGGCACTGACAGGCGGACCCGCCCGATCCCTACCGTGAGGGCATGAACGCCATCGCCTTCACCGACGTCACCAAGAGATACGGGGACGTGCTCGCGGTCGACGGCCTCGACCTGGAGGTCCCGGTCGGCGCCACGGTCGCCCTCCTCGGGCCGAACGGGGCCGGGAAGTCCACCTCGATCAACATGCTGCTCGGCCTGCTGCGGCCCAGCTCCGGCGAGATCCGGGTCTTCGGCGAGCCGCCGGAGACGGCGGTCGCCAACGGGGAGATCGGCGCGATGCTCCAGGAGGGCGCGCTGATCCCCGAGCTGACCGTGGCCGAGACCGTGGACTTCGTCCGGCGGCTCTACCCCCGCCCGCTGCCGCTGGAGGAGATCCTCCGGCTCGCCGACCTCACCGAGCTCGCCCGCCGGCGGGCCGACCGGCTGTCCGGCGGGCAGACCCAGCGGGTGCGGTTCGCGCTGGCGATCGCGGGCGGGCCGAGGCTGCTGCTGCTCGACGAGCCGACCGCGGCCATGGACGTCGAGTCCCGCCGTACGTTCTGGGACAACATGCGGGCGTACGCCGCGCGGGGCCGGACGATCCTGTTCGCCACCCACTACCTGGAGGAGGCCGACGAGAACGCCGACCGGGTCGTCGTGATCGCCCGAGGCCGGGTCGTCGCCGACGGCAGCGCCGCCGAGATCAAGGCCGGGGTCGCCGGTCAGGCGGTGAGCTTCCTGCTGGGCGAGCAGCCGGTCGCCGGGCTCGACGCCCTGCCCGGGACGACCGGCGTGGAACTCCAGGGCGGCCGGGTCACGCTGCGCACCACCGACCTCGACGCCACCGTCGCCGCGCTGTATCGCAAGACCACCCTCGACATCCGCGACCTCCAGCTCCACGGGGCCGACCTGGAGGACGCCTTCCTCGCCCTCACCAAGGAGGCCTGACGATGCGGCACTACATCAAGGTCGAACTGCTGCGGATGCTGCGCAACAAGCGCTACGTCATCTTCGTGGTCGCCTTCCCCGTCGGGTTCTACCTCCTCTACTCCAATCTGTGGGGATCGGAGTCCGACCAGGCCACCGGGCTGCGCGGCAGCGTCCTGCTGATGGTCTCGATGGCCGCGTACGGCGCGCTGGCCGCCGCCATGATGTCGACGGCCGTGCCGTGGTCGCAGGAGCGGCACAGCGGCTGGCTGCGGCAGCTCCAGATCACCCCGCTGCCCGGCCGGGCGATCATCCTGACGAAGCTGGTCTCCTCGCTGCTGCTGGTCCTGCCGTCGCTGCTGCTGGTCGGACTGGCCGCCGTGCTGACCCAGCACGTGTCGCTGTCGCCGGTGCGGTGGGTGGAGCTGATCCTGGCGATGTGGGCGGGCACGATCCCCTTCGCGGCGCTCGGCCTGGCGATCGGCTCCCTGCTGCCGCCCGACACCGCGCAGCCCGTCGCCATGATCGGGATGTTCGGGCTGGCCCTGCTCGGCGGGCTCTGGTTCCCCGAGAGCATGATGCCCGCGGCCATGAAGAGCATCGCCCACGTGACCCCGTCGTACGACTACGCGCGCATCGGGTGGCGGATCGCGGCGGGCGAGACCCCGCACACGGCCGACGCGGCCGGCATCCTCGTCTGGGGGGTGGCCCTGGTGGCGCTGGCTCTCGTCGCCTACCGTCGTGCCACAGTGCGCGCCTGATCGGACACGTGTCACAGTGCGCCTGATCGGACACGTGTCACAGTGCGCGCCTGACATCACCACGTTCGGAGGGACAGCGGGATGAGTCGGCTGGCCAGAGTGTTCACCTTCGGCGGGATGGACGACCGTCCCTCCCGCCTGAGGCGCCTGATGGGCATGTCGCTGGGCCTGATCTACCTCTTCTACCCGGTGTCCGAGGTGGTCGACGGCACGGTGACCGGCGCGCGGGCGGTCTGGTGGATGGCCGCGCTCGCGGTCTTCGTGGCCGTCTACCTGACGGTCGTGCTGGGGCCGCGCGCCCTCGACGACCATCCCCGGTGGACGTTCCCCCTGCTCGGCGTCGCGACGGTGATGGGGGCCGTCTTCCCGCTGCTGTTCCGGAGCCCTTCCTGGCTGACCCTGCCGGTCTATCTGGTGGTCGCCTACGCCATGGGACTGCCGCCCCGCCGCGCCCTGCTGGGGGTCGCGGCCATGGCCGCGCTCGTCGTCGCCGAGGGCAAGGTCATGGGCGCCGACGACGGCACGGTGTGGGCGCTCGTGCTGCAGGTCGTCACGCTCGGCGTGCTGTTCATGAGCGTCCGCAACACCCGCGTCCTCGTCGTCCAGCTCAGGCAGGCGCAGAGCGAGGTCGCCAGGCTGGCCGCCACAGAGGAGCGGCTGCGGATCGCCCGCGACCTGCACGACCTGCTGGGGCACAGCCTCTCGCTCATCGTGCTGAAGAGCGAGCTGGCCCGCCGCCTGGGCGAGCAGGGCTCGCCGAAGGCCGCAGGCGAGGTGGCCGACATCGAGTCGGTGGCGCGGCAGGCGCTGGCCCAGGTGCGCGAGGCTGTCAGCGGATACCGCCGGCGCCGCCTGTCGGAGGAGATCGACGGCGCCAGGTCGGCGCTGGGCACCGCCGGCGTCGCCCTCACCGTGCGCACCCGCGGCACCCCGCTGCCCGAGGACCTCGACGGCCTGTTCGCCTGGGCCGTACGCGAGGCCACCACCAACGTCGTACGGCACTCCGGCGCCACCCGCTGCGAGATCGACGTGTCGTACGGCGAGGAGGGCGCGGTGCTGGAGATCGGCGACAACGGCCGCGGCGGTGCGTACGAGCCGGGCAACGGCCTCGCCGGGCTCGGCGAGCGGGTGCGCGCGGCGGGCGGGAACCTGGAGGTCGCGGCCGGCAAGCGGGGGTTCCGGGTGCGGATCGCGGTTGCGCCGCCCCCGGACCGTACGGCGGAGATGATCGCGGATAGGTTGGGCAAGTGATCAGGGTCGTGCTTGCGGAGGACCAGAGCATGGTGCGGGGAGCGCTCGCCTCCCTGCTCGGCCTGGAGCCCGACATCGAGGTGGTCGGAGAGGCGGCGAACGGCGACGAGGTGATCACCGTCGCCGAGGCGACCAGGCCGGACATCGCGCTGCTCGACATCGAGATGCCCGGCAGGGACGGGATCGCCGCCGCCGAGGAGCTGCGCCGCCGGGTCCCCGGGTGCCGGGTGGTGATCCTCACGACCTTCGGCAGGCCCGGCTACCTGCGCCGCGCGATGGAGGCCGGGGCGGTGGCCTTCCTGGTGAAGGACAGCCCCGCGAGCGAACTGGCCGCCGCGATCAGGCGGGTGCTGCGGGGCGAGCGGGTGATCGACCCGGGGCTGGCCGCCGCCGCGCTCAGCGCCGGCCCGAACCCCCTGTCGCCGCGCGAGCGCGACGTGCTGTCCGCCGCCGCGGACGGCTCGACGATCAACGACATCGCGCTGCGGCTGCACCTGTCGGAGGGCACGGTGCGCAACTACCTGTCGGCGGCCATCCAGAAGACCGGCGCGCGCAACCGCATCGAGGCCGTCCAGAAGGCCCAGGCGCAGGGCTGGCTCTAGCGGGGCAGGGCGCGGTCACCAGGCGTACGCCTCGGGCGCGGGCCTGGCTCCGTTGGGCCCGGGGGACGGGAAGAGCTCGTCCAGCTTGGCGAGCATACCGTCGTCGAGCGTGATCCTCAGTGCGCGCAGCGAGCCGTCGAGCTGCTCGACCGTCCGCGGCCCGACGATCGGCCCGGTCACGCCGTCCTGCGCGAGCAGCCATGCCAGTCCGACGTGGGCCGGGTCCTCGCCGATGTCGGCGCACAACTTCTCGTACGCCTCGACGGAGTCCCGGTGCTCGGCCAGCGCGGCGGCCCAGAGCCCCGAGCCGCTGCGGCCGGCGACCCCTTCACGCTGCTTGCGCAGGACGCCGCTGAGCACTCCGCCGTGCAGCGGCGACCATGGGATCACCCCCAGCCCGTAGTGCCGCGCGGCGGGCAGCACCTCCAGCTCGGCCCAGCGCGACATCAGGTTGTAGATGGACTGTTCGCTGACGAGCCCGAGGAAGTGCCGGGACCGCGCGGCCTCCTGCGCCTGAGCGATGTGCCACCCGGCGAAGTTGGACGAGCCGAAGTAGAGCACTTTTCCCTGTTGGCGAAGGACGCTGAACGCCTCCCAGATCTCCTCCCACGGCGTGCTCCGGTCGATGTGGTGCATCTGGTACAGGTCGATGTGGTCGGTGCGCAGCCGCCTGAGCGACGCCTCGCAGGCGCGCCGGATGTGCAGGGCGGACAGGAACCGTTCGTTGGGCCGGCTCCCCATCGGCTGGTAGACCTTGGTGGCCAGCACGGTCCTGTCGCGCCGGTCGCCGCCCTTGGCGAACCAGCGGCCGATGATCTGCTCGGTGACGCCTTCGCCCTGTTGCGCGCCGTACGCGTCGGCCGTGTCGAAGAAGTTGAGGCCGTGCTCGTGCGCACGGTCCATGATCGCGTGACTGTCCTCTTCGGACGTACGCGACCCGAAGTTCATGGTGCCGAGGACGAGCCGGGACACCGACAGGCCGCTGCGGCCGAGGCGGGTGTACTCCACGTGTTTCTCCCTCTCAGGGGCGTCACTAGTCGCATCAATCAAGACGCAGTGAAGCTACAACCTGCCACATAAGTGTTGCAAGTTTGCGGCAAGCGGCGACGCGGCCGTACGCATCGCCCGTGAAGAAGGCGGGACGCGCTCCCGGCCGTGGTCCCGCGGCGGGCTCAGCGGGCCGGCTGCGCCTGGAGGTCGGCGGCGTGCCGCAGCAGGTCGCCGACCCGGACGACGCCCATGCACCTGCCGACCTCGTCGACCACCACGAGGTCGTCGTACACGCGGGCGTTGTCCCGCCCCGCCACCTGCATGGCCGCGATCACGGGAGTCGTCTTCGCCACGATCTTCGCGGGGTCCGCCAGGCGGCCGGCCGGCTTCTTCGCGTGCAGCGCGTGGCCGTACGCCCCGGCCATGAAGAGCAGGAACCGGCTGCGGTCGATGCTGCCCTGCGGGCGCTGGTACTCGTCCACGAGGATCACACTCGTGATCGACGGCTCGGCGCTCAGCACGGCGACCACCTCCTCGGCCGTCGACCCGGCGGGCAGCGTCACCGCGGGAAGCAGGAACTCCTGCACCCGGGGGCCCAGCGCCGCGTTGACGGCGGCCGCCTCCGGCACCGGCAGCGGCACGTGGACGCGGTTGTACCCGTGGGAGGGCCGCCAGTCGGACGGCGCCAGCAGGGGACCCTGCGCGAGCCGGATGCCCCAGCCGCGTACGGCCGCCAGTTGCGCCTCGTCCCGCACGCCCGGGGCGAGCACGTGCGCGCCGACGCCGCGCGCCAGGCGGACCAGCGACTCCGCGAGCGCGCCGCGCCGGGGATCGCGCGGCCCCCGCGCCACCAGGTCGGCGGACAGCGCGATCACGTACGGCGAGGCGTCGGCGAGCAGGTCGAGCGGCAGCGCGGCGGTGCCGATGCCGCCGAACGCGATGAGGTAACCCACCGCGCGCAGCCCGTCGATCCCGGACAGCAGGGCCGTACGCTCCACGGGCGCGTGATCGCCCTCGATCACGAGGATGACCTCGCGCGGGCGCCGGTTGCACATGCGCATCGCCTCGTGCAGCGGCGCGAGGCCGGCCGAGCCCCCGGCCACGGCGGCGGCGGAGATCGGCAGGACCAGCGGCAGCAGGGCCTCCTCGCGGGCGGCGGCCAGCACGCCGTTCACCGTGCCCGCCACGCCCGGGGCGCCGGAGGAGGCGCCCTCGGCGATCACCTCGATGGCCACGGCGCCGCCGGTGTCGAGGTCGACCACCGGGAGGAAGAGCGGTGCGGCCGGGCCGGGGAAGCCGGGCACGGGAGCCGCGGGCGCGTAGGCGCGCGGGTCGTACGGCTGGGCGGCGGCCGCCGGGGTGTACCTCCGCACCATGGTGGCCGGGGCGTGTTCCGGCACGACGTCGGCCGGGCCGTGTTCCCACACGACGTTCGCCGGGCCGTGCTCCCGCACGGTGCCCGCCGGGCCGTGTTCCCGCGCGCTGGCCGGGGGGAACGGGGTCGCCGGGGCCGGGCCGGGCGCCGGGACGCTCTGAGGGGTCGCGGCGAGCGGCGCCGCCGAGGGGGAGGGGAGCGACACGATTGAATTGTGGGACTCCGGGCCACCGACGTTGACGTCCGCAGGAGGAAATTCACCTATATTTCCCCGTCAGTTGGACGGAATCCGACAGACGGTGCACGAGTAGGCTGATCAGCCGTGACGGCACGGCCCGCCGCGGGAGGCGGCAGATGGACCTCGGTTGCCCCAGAGCGGCTCGCCGGATGGATCGCGCGCTTCGCCGAGTGGCACGGCGCGGTCGAGGCCGTCGTCCTGCCGGACCTGGTCCGTCTCGACGCCGCCGACGGCGCGGTCGCCGAGTGCCACGTGCCGTTCCCGCCGCTGCGCTCCTCGCCGGTGCCGTCGCCGCGCTCGTCGTCCCCATCATCGGAGCCCGCCCGCGTGGCGCCGCAGCCGGCGGCGCCTTGCGACGGCGCGCGCGATGACGGGAGCGGGGGAGACGGCGGGCGCGAGGGCGAGTTCCGTCTTCCTCCGCCCGCGGCGGCGCTGGTGGCCCACGTGTGCCGTGAGCGGACCGTCGGCGTGCTGCTGGCCCGGCTCGGCGGGTACGCCGCCGGCGTCTTCACCGGTTCCCGCCTCGTCACCGGCAAGGTCGGCTCGCGCCAGGTCCACGGGCGCAGCGCGGCGGGCGGGTGGTCGCAGCAGCGCTTCGCCCGGCGCAGGGACAAGCAGTCGGCCGAGGCGCTGCGGGCCGCCGCCGACGTGGCCGCCCGGGTGCTCCTGCCGAGGCTCGCGGACCTGGAGGCCGTCGTGCTCGGCGGGGACCGGCGCTCGATCGACGAGATCAGGGCCGACCGGCGCCTCGCGCCGCTGTTCGCCCTGGAGGCCGGTCCCTTCCTCACCGTCCCCGACCCCCGGCTGACGGTCCTGGAGGGCACCCCCGCACTGTTCCGCGCCGTACGGATCCGCCTGCTCGATCCCTGACCGGCCTCGCGGCGGCGGGGCGCGGGCGGGGTTTCACCGCAGGCGGCGATGGACGCGGCGGCACTACACTTGAGCCCATGCGCACTCCCGATTGATCGCTCCCGGTGCCGATCCCGACCTCATCACCTACGGGAGTGTCCCCTTCATCATGATCATTGCTTCTGACATCGAACTTCGCGCCGGCTCGCGCCTGCTCATCGAGGGCGCCTCGTTCCGGGTGAACCCGGGCGACAAGATCGGTCTGGTCGGCCGCAACGGGGCCGGCAAGACCACCCTCACCAAGGTGCTGGCGGGAGAGGGCCTGCCCGCCGCGGGCACGGTCACGATCTCCGGCAGCGTCGGCTACCTGCCGCAGGACCCCCGCACCGGCGACCTGAGCGTGCTGGCGCGCGACCGGATCCTGTCGGCCCGCGGCCTCGACGACGTGCTCCGCGAACTGCGCGAGGCCGAGGCCGGCATGGCGGCCGACGACCAGCGCGTACGCGACCGGGCGGTGCGCGCGTACGGCCGCCTGGAGGACCGCCTGCACGTCCTCGGCGGCTACGCCGCCGAGTCGGAGGCGGCCTCGATCGCCTCCAGCCTCGGGCTGCCCGACCGGGTCCTCGGCCAGCCGCTGGAGACCCTGTCCGGCGGCCAGCGACGGCGGGTGGAACTGGCCCGCATCCTGTTCTCCGGAGCGGAGACTCTCCTGCTTGACGAGCCGACAAACCACCTCGATGCGGACTCGATCGGCTGGCTTCGTGATTTTTTGCGCTCGCACCAGGGCGGCTTGGTGATCATCAGCCATGACGTAAACCTTCTTGATGCGACGGTAAACCGGGTGCTCCATCTCGACGCCAACCGCTGCGTCATCGACACCTACAACGTCGGCTGGAAGGCCTACCTCGCCCAGCGGGAGACCGACGAGAAGCGGCGCAAGCGGGAGCGGGCCAACGCCGAGCGGCAGGCGTCCGCCCTGCTGTCCCAGGCCGACCGCATGCGGGCGAAGGCCACCAAGGCCAAGGCGGCCCAGGACATGGAGCGGCGCGCGCGGCGGCTGCTGTCCGGCGTCGAGGGTGAGCGGCGCTCCGACCGCGTGGCCAAGCTGCGCTTCCCCGACCCCGCGCCCTGCGGGAAGACCCCGCTGACGGCCCGCGGCCTGTCCAAGTCGTACGGCTCGCTGGAGGTGTTCACCGACGTCGACGCCGCGGTCGACCGGGGCTCGCGCATCGTCATCCTGGGCCTGAACGGCGCGGGCAAGACCACCCTCCTGCGCCTGCTCGGCGGCATCGAGAAGCCCGACACCGGCGAGGTCGTGCCCGGCCACGGGCTCAAGCTCGGCTACTACGCGCAGGAGCACGAGACGCTCGACCCCGAGCGCACGGTCCTGGAGAACATGCGGTCGGCCGGGCCCGACCTGGCCGACGTCGACCTGCGCAAGGTGCTGGGGTCGTTCCTGTTCACCGGCGACGACGTGGACAAGCCCGCTGGGGTCCTGTCCGGCGGCGAGAAGACCCGTCTCGCCCTCGCGACGCTGGTGCTGTCGAGCGCCAACGTGCTGCTGCTCGACGAGCCCACCAACAACCTCGATCCGGCGTCCCGCGATCAGGTGCTGGCGGCCCTCGGCTCCTACACGGGCGCGATTGTGCTGGTCACGCACGACGAGGGAGCCGTGGAGGCGCTGAAGCCGGATAGGGTGATTCTGTTGCCAGACGGAGTAGAAGACGCATGGAGCGACGAATTTTCCGATCTTGTGGCGCTTGCCTGATCTTAATTTGAGCGGGTAGGGATCTTTTCCCGCGGAGTAGGTAGCCGATCCCGTCGAAATGACTGATCATGGGCTGAAGTAACGCTGCGGAAGTCTGGCACTACAGGAGGTACTCGTGGCCGAGACTCTGAAGAAGGGCACCCGGGTGACCGGGGCCGACCGGGAAAAGCTGGCCGCTGATCTCAAGAAGCGCTATTCCGCGGGTGAGAGCATCCGCGCTCTGGCTGCTTCCACCGGCCGGTCGTACGGGTTCATCCACCGCATCCTGAGCGAGTCCGGGGTGACTCTGCGCGGGCGCGGCGGCGCGACCCGGGGCAAGTCCAAGCGCTAGAGATCCACCTCAAGACGCGCGACCGCAGCCGCTCGTTCCTGCAGGAGGAGCGGTCGCGTCCGACTCGCCAGAACGATATTCGGTAAGCTCGGGCGCGACCGCGGGATGAAACAGGAGGGCGGACGCCCGGCACGGACGGTGCGCCGCACCGGACCGGCCGTGCGAGGCGACGTCGCTCCGCACCGGACGCAGGAGCAGGGCATGGCGGAAGCGGCAATGGGGGGGGAATCTGGAGCACGCCCCTGAAACGGGCGACGGCTCCGATGTGTCGACGATCTCGGCGGCCGCGCCGGCCGAGGTCGGACTGCGCTTCGAGGTGGACGGCGAGATCGCGACCGTCACTTTGGACCGGCCGGACAAGCGCAACGCTCAGACGTTCGCGACATGGTCGGCCCTGGCCCGGATCGGGGAGACCCTTCCGGAGCAGGTGAGAGTGGTCGTGGTCAGAGGCGAGGGGCCGTCCTTCTCAGCCGGGATCGACCTGCGTATGTTCACACCTGAGGGGGTGCCCGGGCAGGGATCGTTCGCGAGCGCCGCGGCGCTCGGCGACACCGAGTTCGAGCAGCGCATCGCCGAGGCCCAGAAGGGCTTCCTGTGGCTGCGCAGGCCGGAGATCGTGTCGATCGCGGCCGTGCAGGGCCACGCGATCGGGGCGGGCTTCCAGCTCGCACTCGCGTGCGACCTGCGTGTCGTCGCCGACGACGTGAAGTTCTGCATGAAGGAGCCCGCGCTGGGGCTGGTTCCCGACCTGACCGGGACCAAGCCCCTGGCCGACATCGTGGGGGTTCCCCGGGCCATCGAGATGTGCTTGACCGCGCGTACCGTGGGGGCCGCCGAAGCCGTACGGCTCGGCCTGGCCGAGATCGCGGTGCCCGCGTCCGAGCTGGCCCAGGCCGTACAGGACCTGGCCGCCGCGCTGCTGGCGACCGACCGCGCCGCCGCGGCCGCCACCAAGAGGCTGCTGCAGGCCGCGCCGGGACGCACGCTGGAGGAGCAGGCCGCCGCCGAGCGGGCCGAGCAGGTGACGCGCATCCGGGCACTGTTCGCGTCGAACTAAGGTCGGTGTCCGGGGCGAACTGATACGTGCTGTTCGCTTCGAGCTGACGGGGGAATCGGGGGAGTCCTCCCACCGCTGCACGGCTGGGAGGATGTACGGCATATGTCGATGATGAACGGGGGCTACGGTCTCCAGGTGATGCGGTCCTTACGGCGTGACAGCTCCGTGACGAAGGAGCGGCTCGCGCCGGGGACCGTCCGGCGCATCGCCGGCTACGCCCGGCCGTTCCGCGCCCAGATCGCCGGGTTCCTCGCGCTGGTCGTGGTCGACGCGGTCATCGTGGTCGCCAACCCGCTGCTGATGAAGGCGATCATCGATTACGGCATCGCCCCCAAGCGGGTCGACGTGGTGGTGTGGCTCGCCGTGGCGATCGGGGCGCTCGCGGTGCTGGACGCCGGGCTCGGCCTGCTGCAGCGGTGGTACTCCGCGCGCATCGGCGAGGGCCTGATCTACAACCTGCGCACCGAGGTCTTCGACCACGTGCAGCGCATGCCGGTCGCCTTCTTCATGCGCGCCCAGACCGGCGCACTGGTCTCCCGGCTGAACAGCGACGTCATCGGGGCGCAGCGGGCCCTCACCAGCACCCTGTCGTCGGTGGTGTCCAACGTCATCAGCCTGGTCATGGTGCTCGGCACCATGCTCGTGCTGTCGTGGCAGGTCACGCTGGTCGCGCTGGTGCTGCTGCCGATCTTCATCTTCCCGGCCAAGTGGGTCGGCCGCCGGATGTCCGCGCTGACCCGCGAGCAGATGCAGCTCGACGCCGAGATGAGCTCGGTGATGACCGAGCGGTTCAACGTCGCCGGGGCCATGGTCGCCAAGCTGTACGGCAGGCCGGACGACGAGGCGGCCCACTTCGCGGAGCGCGCGGGCCGGGTCCGCGACGTTGGCGTGATCGTCGCCATGTACGGCGCGGTGTTCCGCATCGCGCTGGGCCTGGTCGCCGCGCTGGCCACCGCGCTCGTCTACGGACTCGGGGGCGCGCTCGCGATCTCCGGAGCCTTCGCGCTCGGCACCCTCGTCGCCCAGTCGTCCCTGCTCATGCGCCTGTACGGCCCGCTGACCAGCCTGTCGAACGTCCACGTGGACGTGATGACCGCGCTGGTGAGCTTCGACCGGGTCTTCGAGGTGCTCGACCTCAAGCCGATGGTCGCCGAGAAGCCGGACGCGCGGCCGATCCCCGAGGGGCCGGTCACGATCGAGTTCGACGACGTCCGCTTCCGCTATCCGGCCGCCTCCGAGGTGTCGCTGGCCTCGCTCGAGTCGGTGGCCCGCCCGGACACCGGGCCCTCGCAGGAGGTGCTCAAGGGCGTGTCGTTCACCGCGCACCCGGGCGAGCTGGTGGCGCTCGTCGGCCACTCGGGCGCGGGCAAGACGACCATCACCCAACTCGTGTCGCGGCTGTACGACGTGGACGAGGGAACCGTGCGGATCAACGGCGTGGACGTCCGCGACGCCACCCTCGACGGCATCAGGGACACGGTGGGAGTGGTCATGCAGGACGCCCACCTGTTCCACGACACGATCGGCAACAACCTCCGCTACGCCCGTCCCGAGGCGACCGACGAGGAGGTCTGGGAGGCCCTGCGCGCGGCCCAGATCGCCGACCTGGTGAAGAACCTGCCCGAGGAGCTGGAGACGGTCGTCGGCGACCGCGGCTACCGGCTGTCGGGAGGGGAGAAGCAGCGCATCGCCCTGGCCCGGCTCCTGCTGAAGGCGCCGCGGGTGGTGGTGCTCGACGAGGCCACCGCCCACCTGGACTCGGAGTCCGAGGCCGCGGTGCAGCAGGCGCTGAAGACCGCCCTGCGGGGCAGGACGTCGCTGGTGATCGCCCACCGGCTGTCGACCATCCGCGAGGCCGACACGATCCTGGTGGTCGAGGACGGCCAGGTCGTCGAACGCGGCCGGCACGAGGAGCTGCTGGAGCGAGGCGGCGCGTACGCCGAGCTGTATCGCACCCAGTTCACCGGCCCGGGCCAGGACGGCTCCTGAAGGGCCGGGACCGCCCGGGATGACGGTTCAGCGGTAGCCGAGGCGGGTGAGCTCCTCCCTGGCCACCTTCTCGACCAGTTCGGCGTCCTCGGCCGACAGCCGCCTGCGCCAGCTTCCCGGCCGGGGGGATCGTCGCGCCGTACAGCGCGATCGTGGAGACCTTGGCCTCCAGGAAGACGACACCGCGCCCTATGGCCTCCTCCCGGCGAGGCCACCATGTCCTCGTACCGCAGGGTGAGCAGGTGCTCGCCGGGCAGTTCGCGCCGCAGGGCGGCGCTCAGCCGTACGGCGCCGCGCCAGCGCAGGGCGCACTTGCCCGCGGGCGGCATCCCGGCCCAGCGCTCGCGATGCTCGGCGGAGCGCACGCCGAGGAACGGGTTGGGAAACTCGGCGTCCTCGCTCAGCATGTGGGGCTTGACCCAGGTCATGCAGGCGGGGTCGGCGAGCATGTCGGCGACCACGTCACGGCCGTCGCGGATGATCTGGATGAGCCGGGCGTCGGGGAACGCCCGCAGCAGCACCGGCGCACTGTAGAGCAGGTCGGGGCTGGCGTCGCCGAACCGGGACAGCGTGCCCGGCCCGACGCAGGGCCCCGCGCCGACGATGCCGCCCGCCTCCCTGCAGGCGGCCGTGCACTCCGCGCACGCCGCCGGGACCACCTGCCACGCTCCGCCAGCACGTCGCGCAGCACCTGCGGGGCGCCGCCGCTGCGGGCGATCGACGGCCTCCTGGCGAAGGCGTAGACGACCCGGGCCACCGGGCCCCTGCCCATGGTCACGTGGAAGCCGGGCGAGCGCTTGAGGGCACGGCCCAGCAGGTCCGCGCCGGAGTGCGGCGCCGCGATAACGAACACCGGACGGCGGACCTTGACACCGTTGACCACGAGGATGTGCGTCGGAGGTCGCATAGATACCGCTAAGTCTGACACCCTTTGAAGGGTGAGCGAGCGCTTCCCCGGCGGGGCGGGCGGTGACGCCTCGGTAACGGTCCCGAGCCTGCCCCGGCGGCTGCGGCCCGGCGACACCGTCGCGCTGGTCGCACCGGCCGGCCCCGTCGATCCCGTACGGCTCGAGCGCGGCACCGAGGTCCTGACCGGGCTCGGGCTGCGGGTCGTGCACGGGGCGTCGATCCTCGCGCGGGAGGGCTACCTGGCCGGTCCGGACGCCGCACGGGCGGCCGACCTCCAGGACGCGTGGTGCGATCCCGGGGTGGCGGCGGTCGTCTGCGCCAGGGGCGGCTACGGCACCACCCGGCTGCTCGGGCTGCTCGACTGGGACGCCATGGCGGCTGCCGGTCCGAAGATCCTGCTCGGGTCGAGCGACATCACCGCGCTGCACCGGGCCTTCGCCGACCGGCTGGGCCTGGCGACGCTGTTCGGGCCGATGCCGGCCTGCGCGACGATCAGCGATCCGGAGGGGCCCGAGCCGGTCACCTTCGCTCACCTGAAGGAGGCCCTGTTCGAGGGCGGCACGCCCGCCCCGATCACGGGCGACCGGGTGATCGTGCCGGGGCGGGCCGAGGGCCGGCTCACCGGGGGCAACCTCGCCCTGCTCGCCGCCCTGTGCGGCACGCCGTACGCGCTGCGCGCGCGGGACCGTATCGTGCTGCTGGAGGACGTCACCGAGGAGCCGTACCGGATCGACCGCATGGTGACGCAACTGCTGCAGGCCGGGTGTCTCGACGGAGTGGCGGGCATCGTGCTGGGATCGTGGGTGGACTGCGGCGATCCCTTGCCCATGCTGGCCGAACTCCTGGCTCCGCTGGGCGTGCCGACCGTCGCGGGCCTGCCCGTGGGCCACGGCGCACCACAGTTGCCGATGTGGTTGGAGACGAATGTGACTATTGTGACCGAATCGTGCTCTGTCGCGGGCACCTTCCGCGACTCTGACGCGGCAACCTGAGACGCGCCCGGATGCGCCCGGGCCGTGGCGAAGGGATGGTGCGTTGGGACTCTTGCGGCGACTGCTCAGCCGGACGCGGCCGGACCATCCCGCCCCGAGAGCCGTCGAGGACGTCGATCTCGACTCCCTGCTGGCCCTGGTCGCCGAGACCATGGGCTATACCTGCGCGTTCGCGGCCGACGGCACGTCGCTGACGCTGACCTCGCCCGAGCGTGAGCGGGTGGTGAACCTCGTCGGCCTGCGCCGGGAGGCCGCGCGCCGCGCCCGCGAGGACTGGCCGATGCTCGTCTCCGAGCACCTGGCCCACGCCGTGTCGGGCGAGCCGTTCGACGCCTGCAACCTCACGCCGATCAAGCCGCTGCTGCGCACCCGGGTGCACGCCGCCGACGACCCCGCCTTCCCCGACCCCTCCCGTATCATCGGCCGCCACCTCAGCGCCGACCTGATCGAGGTGCTGACCATCGGCGCCCGTCCGGTGCGGCCGGAGGAGGCGTTCTGCTGGCCGATCCCGCCGGCCGAGGCGCTCGACGTGGCCATCGGCAACGCCCTGACCGACGAGCGGCCCACCGTGTCGCGGCTCGACCTCGCCGGGACCGAGGTGTCGCTGCTGACCGCGCCCAGCGCGGCGGCCCACCTGCGCCGCCTGACGGCGTACATGGACGTGCCCGAGGACGGCATGCTCGCCGTGCTGCCGCACCGGGGCATGGTCGCGGTGCACCCGGTGGCCGGCATCGGCGTGGTCCGGGCGATCGAGCGCCTGCGCATCTTCGCCCACCGTGAGCACGCCGGCCGGCCCGACGGGCTGAGCCCCCATGTGTACTGGTGGCGCCGGGGCAAGCTGACCCGCATCCAGGCCGACCTCATCAGCCACGACGGGCAGACCAGGCTGGTCGTCGCGCCGCCGCCGGAGTTCGCCCGGCTCCTCGCCCGCATCGCCGGCCAGCAGTAGCCCGCGCCGGAAATCGGGTGCGGGGGGACGCCGGCCGGGGTGAGACTGGCCGGCATGACGAGCGCGCGCTTCGACCGCAGGCCGTACGCCGGGGTGGATGACCTGTGGGCGATGCAGGATCTCGCCGCCCGGTTGTGGTCGCCCGGGGCGGCCTGGCACGTCGGCGACCTGGCGTGGGAACGCTTCCAGCACACGGGCAGGGAGCACGAGTGGCCGACCATGCTCTGGGCCGCCGGTGACGCGACCGCGGCCTGGGGGTGGGCCGATTCCGGCCACCTCGGTCTGGCGGCAGATCCGCGGCACCCCTCACTGGCCGGCGAGGTCCTGGACTGGTTCGCGGCGACAGCGCCTGCGACAGCACCCGGACCGGCCCGGACGGTCACGGTCTCCAGCACCGAGACGCACCTGTTCCCGGCGCTCGACCGGCACGGCTACCGCCGTACGGCCGAGGGGCCCTTCTTCCTGCACATGGTCATGGACCTGGACGACGGCCTGTCCGAGCCGAGCCCGCTCGCCGGATACCGCCTGCGCGCGGTGGGCGACGCCGACGTCCCCCAGCGCGTCGCCGCGCACCGGGCGGCGTTCCATCCGTCGAGGGTGACCGAGGAGAGCTACCGCGCGGTCCGGCGGGCCTGGCCGTACCGGCCGGACCTGGACTGGATCGCCGAGGCGCCGGACGGGAGCGCCGCGGCGTTCTGCCTGGTCTGGCTGGACGAGGCCAACCGGGCCGCCCGGATCGAACCGGCCGGCACCGCGCCGGGCCACCGCCGGCGCGGCCTCGCGCGGGCCGTCTGCCTGGCCGCGCTGGAGGCGGCGCGGCGGGCGGGCGCACGGCGGGCCGTGGTGAGCCCGCGCGGCGACGACGCCTATCCGGTGCCCGCCCGGCTGTACCGGTCGCTCGGGTTCCGCGAGTGCGCCAGGAGCCTCGGCTACCGCCGTTCGGCGTGACGGGCCAGCGCCTGCGCCGTGCGGATCAGGTGGATGTGGGTGAACGCCTGGGGGAAGTTGCCGAGTTGGCGGCGTGTCCTGGGGTCGTATTCCTCGGCGAGGAGGCCGACGTCGTTGGTGAGGGCGATGAGGCGTTCGAAGAGTTCGACGGCGTCGT
>NZ_MWJN01000073.1:0-45164 GCF_002027145.1 Microbispora sp. GKU 823
ATCGAGGCCGCCTGACCCGGGGGGTCTCCCCGCCGAGGGGAGGGCATGCGGCGGGGCCGGTAGAGTCGGGGCCTCATGCCGGGAATGCCGCGAGTGCTTGCCGTACAGAACGGAGCGAACGGGGGGTCCTGGGCGGTTCGGGGAATGGCTGGCCGCCGCCGGGGTCGCCGTCGACGTGATCACCGCTTTCGACGGGTCCGCCCTCCCGTCACGGCTGGAGCACGACGGCCTGATCGTGCTCGGCGGCGGTTACCTGCCGGACGACGACGACAAGGCCCCCTGGCTGCCGGCCGCCCGCGCCCTCGTCGAGCAGGCCCTCGCCCGGTCGGTGCCGTTCTTCGGTATCTGCCTGGGCGGGCAGATGCTGGCCTCGGTCGCCGGCGGGAAGGTCCAGGGCGACGCCGGGGCCCCCGAGCACGGCAGCACGTCCATCACCATCAGGGCCGAGGCGGCGGACGACGCGGTCTTCGGCGGGCTGCCCGCCGTCGTGCCGGCGGTCGAGAACCACATCGACGCCATCACGGCCCTGCCGCCGGGCGCCGTCTGGCTCGCCGAGACCGAGCGCTGCCCCTACCAGGCCTTCCGGCTGGGCGACCGCGCCTGGGGCGTGCAGTTCCACCCCGAGGTGGGGCCCGAACGCATCCTGCAGTGGGACGCCGAGCACACCCGCCGGCGGGGTCTCTACCTCGACGAGCTGTACGCCGCCGCCGTGGCCGACGACCCTCTCGCGCGGACGGCCTGGGGTGAGGTGGCGTTCCGGTTCGCCGCCGTGGTCGAGCAGGGCGCCTGAAAGCCTCGCGCCTGCACGATACGGACGGAACCGTCCGAACCACGTCGGGAACCCATGTGATCCGCGAATCCGGCCGAACTCGGCATCCGTCGAGGACGGTCCTTTTGTGGCATATGAGACCTATGTGACCTGCGGTTTCGCCGTCCTGCCTAACCGAAAGGTGCCATTGGCCTTACCTCTCATGCCGCTTGGCGCTACTTGAACGCGTGGCGCGTTCCAAGCGGCCACAGTGGCTGTGCGGCACTTCGAGAGAGGTAGCTTCCGTATGGCACGTGGCGGAACGGCTTCCCACAACGGCATGCCTCCCGGTGTGCGCCCGCTGACTGTGGGCGACCCGGTCGTCATCGGGCACTACCTGCTGCTCGGCCGGTTGGGCAGCGGCGGAATGGGCGTGGTCTACCTGGCCGAGCACCCGGGCGGGGGATACGTCGCGCTGAAGACGCCGCATCCGGTGCACCTGGGGGACCCGACGCTGCGGGCCCGCTTCGCCGAGGAGGTCGCGTTCTCCCGGCGCGTGGTGCCGTTCTGCACGGCCGCCGTCATCGAGGACGGTCTCGACGGCGAGCGGCCCTACCTCGTCACCGAGTACGTCCCCGGTCCCGCGCTCTCCCAGGTCGTCGCCGCCGGGGGGCCGCTCACCCCCGACCTCGCGTACGGCGTGGCCCTCGGCACGGCCGCCGCGCTCGTGGCCACGCACGAGGCCGGGCTGGTCCACCGGGACCTCAAGCCCGGCAACGTGCTGCTGTCGCCGCGCGGGCCGTTCGTCATCGACTTCGGGATCGCCCGCGACCTCGACGTCGCGATGGCGCACACGCAGGCCGGCCAGATCATGGGCAGCCCGGGCTGGGTCGCGCCCGAGCGGCTTCGCGGCCACCACGCCATCCCCGCCTCGGACGTCTTCTCCTGGGGCTGCCTGGTCGCGTTCGCGGCGACCGGGTTGCATCCGTTCGGCGCCGGCGACCTCGACGTGCTCACCCGGCGCATCCTGGTCGAGGAGCCTCGGATCGACGCCGTGCCCAAGCTGCTGCGGGGCGGCGTGGCGGCGGCGCTGCGGCGCGAGCCGGCCGACCGCCCGGACGCCGCCTGGCTGCTGGCCTCCCTGCTCGCCGCGGGCGGGGTCCACGTCACCGCCGACCCCCCGGCGGGCGGTCGCCGCCGTGCTCGACGAGATCTGGCAGCCCGTGCCCTACCCGGCGGGGACCATTCCCGGTCGGGCCGCACGTGGTCAGCGCACGCGGGGCAGGGCCGCGCAGGAAGCGGCACAGGGATCGGCGCAGGGGCTGACGCAGGGCAGGGCGGCGCGGCGCCGGGCGGCGCGCTCGCGGGCCCAGATGTCTCACGCGGGCTTCGCGGCGCTCGCCACCGTGACGATCGCCGCGATGACGGTGATCGCGGCGGGCACCGGGTCGGCCCACATGGAGAGCACGGCGGACCCGCCGCCCGCGTTGCCGGTGGTCATCCCCGGTGAGGACAGCGCGCTGCCGCCGGAGGACGTGCTGGCCACCGCCCGGCCGCCGGTGGTGCCCATCGCGGACAACGCCCGGCCCAGGGTGACGGTGACGGCCACGCGGACCATGCCGCCGCCCGGCTCGGTGCCAGGACGGGCGACCGCGGATGGCGGGTGGACCACCCCGGTGCCCTCGCCGCCGGCCGCCGGGGTGACCCTTCGTCCAGGGGAGGGGCGCTGCGTCACCGGGCGGCCGAAGGACTGCCGTTCCACCCGGCCCTCCCCACCGGGACAGCCGGGACACCCCGGGCAGCCCGGCCAGTCTGGGCAACCGGGGCAGAGCCACTCCCCGGTTCCGTCCTCGGGGATCAGCCAGGAGCCGCAGTGGGGCGACGGGGAGTCGCCACCGCCGAGCCCGAGCCCGCCGCCGGAGAGCCGGCCGCCCAGCGTGGTGGCCACCCCCGCGCCGTCCATACCCTGAAACGCCGTCGTGGGCAGGCGCGTCCATGCAGCATGCTGAGTGTTCATGAACGCAGCTCTCGAACTCGACGACGTGACCGTCCGCGTGGTCGGCCGGACCCTGGTGACCGGGGCCGACTGGCGGGTCGAGCACGGCCAGCACTGGGTGATCCTCGGCCCCAACGGCGCGGGGAAGACGACGATGCTCTCGGTCGCCGCGGCCGTACGGCATCCGAGCTCGGGGACGGCCACAGTGCTCGGGCGGCGGCTCGGCCGGGTCGACCTGCGGGAGCTGCGCCGGAGCATCGGCCTGGTCGCGGCCAGTCAGCGGCTCGTGGACGAGTCGCTGCTGGAGGAGGAGGGCGCCACCGCGCTGACCGTCGTGCTCACCGGGCACACCGGGACGAGCGCGCCGTTGTGGGACCGGTACGGCGACGAGGAGCGGGAACGGGCGCACCGGCTGCTGGCCGACCTCGGCTGCAAGGACCTGGCCGACCGCAGGTTCCAGGTGTGCTCGCAGGGGGAGCGGGCTCGGATCCGGGTGGCCAGGGCGCTGATGGCCGATCCGGCGATCCTGCTGCTCGACGAGCCGTTCGCGGGCCTCGACCTGCCGGCGCGGGAGGACCTGATCGAGGCGCTGGAGGACCTGGCGCGCACCCGGCAGGGGCTCACGACCGTGATGGTCACGCACCACCTGGAGGAGGTGCCGGCCACCACGACGCACGCCCTGCTGATGCGGGACACCCGCATCCTGACCGCGGGTCCCGTGGGGGAGGTGCTCACCGGGCCGAAGCTGTCCGAGTGCTTCGGCCGTAGGCTGCGCATCGACTCGCTGGACGGCCGCTGGTACGCCCGCGCGCTGCGGGTCTGACCGGCCCCGCGTACGGCGAGGCCCCGCCGCCGATCCGTCAGATCCCCGGGGGTGACCTGCGGATGGGCGGCGGGGCCCGCCACCGACCTGTGTCCGAGATGTCCGCTGTGGTTAGTGAGCCCCGGCGAACTGCGCCTCCTCCGTCGAGCCCTTCAGGGCCGTCGTGGAGGAGTCCGGCGCGACGGCCGTGCTGACCAGGTCGAAGTATCCGGTGCCGACCTCGCGCTGGTGGCGGGTGGCGGTGTAGCCGCGACGCTCGGCGGCGAACTCGGCCTCCTGGAGCCCGACGTACGCCGTCATGCCCTCCTGCGCGTAGCCGCGGGCCAGGTCGAACATCGAGTAGTTCAGCGAGTGGAAGCCGGCCAGGGTGATGAACTGGAACTTGTACCCCATGTGGCCCAGCTCGCGCTGGAACTTGGCGATCGTCGCGTCGTCCAGGTGCTTCTTCCAGTTGAAGGACGGCGAGCAGTTGTAGGCCAGCATCTGGTCGGGGTACTCCCGCTTGATCGCCTCGGCGAACTCCCGGGCCACGTCGAGGTCGGGCGTGGAGGTCTCCATCCACAGCAGGTCGGCGTACGGCGCGTAGGCGAGGCCCCTGGCGATGCAGGCGTCGACGCCGTTGCGGACCCGGTAGAAGCCCTCGGCGGTGCGGTCGCCGGTGCAGAAGACGCGGTCACGGGGGTCCACGTCGCTGGTCAGGAGGGTCGCGGCCTGGGCGTCGGTCCGCGCGATGACCAGTGAGGGGACGCCCGCCACGTCGGCCGCGAGGCGGGCCGCGTTCAGGGTCTTGATGTGCTGGCCGGTGGGGATCAGCACCTTGCCGCCGAGGTGGCCGCACTTCTTCTCCGAGGCGAGCTGGTCCTCCCAGTGCACGCCCGCCGCGCCGGCCGCGATCATGGCCTTCATCAGCTCGAACGCGTTGAGCACGCCGCCGAAGCCGGCCTCGGCGTCGGCCACGATGGGCGCCAGCCAGTGCGGGGCGTCCTCGTCGCCCTCCGCCCAGCTGATCTGGTCGGCCCGCAGCAGCGCGTTGTTGATCCGGCGGACCACGGCGGGGACCGAGTTGGCCGGGTAGAGGCTCTGGTCGGGGTAGGTGTGACCACTGAGGTTGGCGTCGGCGGCCACCTGCCAGCCGGACAGGTAGATGGCCTTGAGGCCCGCCTTCACCTGCTGCACCGCCTGGTTGCCGGTCAGCGCGCCCAGGGCGTGGACGTACTCCTCGTGATGCAGCAGGTCCCACAGGCGCTCCGCGCCGAGCCGGGCCAGCGTGTGCTCCTCCTGCACCGAGCCGCGCAGGCGGACCACGTCCTCGGCCGTGTAGGTCCGCTCGACGTTCGTCCACCGCGGATTGGTGTCCCAGTCCTGCTGCAGCCGCTGGGCGGCTGCGGTGAGGCGATCCGACATCTCCGGTCACTCCCTTGTTGCGTACGTTGTCGTCACCTGGGGCTTGCTTCCGAGTTTGTGTCGATATCAAGACACTCACAAGGAGGCGCCAGTGGAAAGAACGCCAAATCTTCCGATTTCTGGAAGACTGGCGGGTATTCGACAGTGAAGAAACGCAGAGTTTTCGCTATGGACTAGACCAATCCGCGTGGGGTGGATCACGTACCGCTGGAAGAAACGCGGATTTTTCGCATAAGATCAGGCCATGACCTCCGTCCTGGGTGAAGAACCGCTGTCTTTGACGCACGAGCTCGATCTCCTGGCCTTCGGCCAGCGGCTCAAGCACCTGCGCAAGCAGCGCGGTCTCACGCTCTCCGAGCTCGGCGAGCGCGTCGGGAGAGCGCCCAGCCAGCTGTCGCTGCTGGAGAACGGCAAGCGCGAGCCCAAGCTCTCGCTGCTGAAGTCGCTGGCCGCCGCGCTGAACGTGCCGGTGGAGGAACTGCTGCGCAGGCAGGCGCCGAACCGGCGGGCCCAGCTCGAGATCGCGCTGGAGGAGGCCCAGCGCGACCCGCTCTACGCGGGGCTCGGGCTGAACCGGTTGAAGGTCTCCTCACGGGTGCCGAACGACGTGCTCGAGCACATCCTGGGCCTGTTCGAGGAGCTCAAGGCCAGGGAGGCGAAGGGCACGGCCACGCCGGAGGAGGCGCGGGCGGCCAACGCCGAGCTGCGGCGCAAGCAACGCGAGCTGGGCAACTACTTCGAGGAGATCGAGAAGGCCGCCGCCGAGGCCCTGACCGCAGTCGGCTACCGGACCGGCGCGTTGTCGGAGAGCACCGTCCAGGCGCTGGTGTCGCACTTCGGGTTCGCCGTGCACACCGCCCCCGACCTGCCGCGGTCGGCGCGGTCGGTGACCGACCTGCGCAACCGGCGCATCTACGTCAAACGCCAGCAACTGGGCATGCACACGCCGCGTACCGTGCTGCTGCAGACGCTCGGGCACATCGCGCTCCAGCACCACAAGCCGCGCGACTTCGCCGACTTCCTGCGCCAGCGGGTGGAGGCCAACTACTTCGCCGCGGCCGTCCTCGTGCCCGAGGCGGCGGCCGTGCCGTACCTGCGGGAGGCCAAGCAGGACAAGGCGCTGTCGGTGGAGGACCTGCGCGACGTGTTCGCGGTGTCCTACGAGATGGCGGCGCACCGCTTCACCAATCTCGCCACCCGCCACCTCGACATCGTCTGCCACTTCGTGCGCAACGACGCCGGAGGGATCATCTACAAGGCGTACGAGAACGACGGGATCGTCTTCCCGGCCGACGAGCAGGGGGCGATCGAGGGCCAGCGGATGTGCCAGCAGTGGTCGGGCCGCCAGGTGTTCCTCTCGCCCGACCGGTTCTCGCTGTACTACCAGTACTCCGACTCGCCCACCGGCACGTACTTCTGCGTCGCCCACGTGGACCCGTCGCAGGAGAAGGACTTCGCGATCACGCTGGGCGTGCCGTACCGGGAGTCGCGGTGGTTCCGCGGGCGCGAGACCACCCACCGCACGAAGTCGAACTGCCCGAACGGCGAGTGCTGCCGCCGCCCGCCGGCCGAACTCGCCCAGCGCTGGGAGGGCTACGCGTGGCCGTCGGCGCGCGCCAACTCCCACGTGCTCGCCGCGCTGCCGCCCGGGTCGTTCCCCGGTGTCGACGAGGCCGACGTGTACGCGTTCCTGGAGCGCCACGCCGCTCACGGCTGAGAGGCCCTGCCACGCCTGGAACCCCGACCAGGCCCTCGCCATCCGGGAGCCGCGGTTCCCTCCGGGTGACAAAGGCAGAAAAAAGTGCCTTCTGCCGCCGACCGTGGCACTCGTGCAAGATCGAGGCCGTGAGATTCCTTGCCGCCACCCTGCTGTCCGACGATCCGAGCCTGCCCGGGTACGTCCCGGGCGGCGAGCGTGAGCGGTTCCGGGAGGTCGTCGACTTGGCGGTGTGGGCCGAGCGGATCGGCTACGACGCCTTCGGGGTCGGGGAGCGTCACAACCCGGTGTTCCTGTCGTCGGCGCCGGCGGTGGTGCTGTCGCACATCGCCGCGAAGACGACCCGCATCCGGCTGGTCACGACCGTGGCGGTGCTGTCGCTCGCGGATCCCGTACGGACCGCCGAGGAGTACGCGACGCTCGACCATCTCAGCGACGGACGCCTGGATCTGATCATCGGTAAGGGGAACGATCCCGTCTCGCCCGGAATGTTCGGCGTGGCGGAGGACGAGCTGTGGGACCGTCTGGAGGAGAGCTACGAGCTGGTTCGGCGGCTGTGGCGCGAGGAGCGGGTGACCTGGTCCGGACGGTACCGGCCCGAGCTGAAGGACGCGACGACCCGGCCGCGCCCGTTCCAGCGGCCGGCCCCGCGGGTGTGGCACGGCTCGGCGACGAGTGAGCGCTCGATCGACCTGGCCGCGAAGTGGGGGGACCCGCTCTACTCGGCCAACGGGTTCCGGCGCACCGAGCACTACCTCGGCCTGGTGCGCCGTTATCGGGAGCGGCTCGCCCGGTACGGGCACGACCCGGATTCCGCGCTGGTGGGCGTGGGGGCGCACTCGCCGGTCATCACCGATCGGTCCCAGGACGCGCTCGCCCTGGCCCGGCCCGCCTTCGAGTCCTTCCGGCGCATGCCCGTCGCCAGCCGCAACCACTTCCCGTTCGACTCGTTCGAGGACTTCCTGGCGAACGGGTCGGCGCTGGTGGGCACGGCCGAGCAGGTCACCGCCAAGCTGCTGGACCTGCATGCCTCCTTCGGCAACCAGGTCTTCGGCGTCGGCCTGGAGGGGTTCTTCTTCGCCGATTCCGCGGTCACCCGGGCCCACCTGGAGCGCTTCTTCGCCGAGGTGGTCCCCGTCGTGCGCAGGGAGATCCCCACCCCCGCCTGGGAGGCGGCGGCGGCCGATTCCCCACTGGACCTACCGGGAGGGTGAAGTAATATCGCCGTGGGGGTGGGGTGCCATGGCCGCGAGATCCTCCGACGGCGACACGCGACGGGAGTGGGTGCCCGCGGTCCTGGCCGCACGCGACGACACGACCCGCCGGGTACGCGAGGTGCTGGACCGGGTGGGCGAGAAGTGGGCGGTGACCGTCATCGCCGAGCTCGGCAGGAAGCCGCGGCGCTACAACGAGCTGCGGCGTGCCATTCCGGGCGTCAGCCAGCGCATGCTGACCGCGACCCTGCGCGGCCTCGAACGCGACGGACTGGTGCGGCGCACCGTGCATCCGGTGGTCCCGCCGCGTGTCGACTACGAGCTGACCCCGCTCGGCGGGACCCTGCTGGACACCGTGTCGGCGCTGCTCGACTGGGCCGTGGAGCACATCGACGACGTCGACGGGGCCCGCGCCGAGTACGACGGCCGGCAGGAGGTCGCGGCTCCGGGATGACGTCCGAGCGGGTCGGGACGGCTCAGGCGCCGAC
Source organism: Microbispora sp. GKU 823 (assembly GCF_002027145.1). Taxonomy (NCBI): domain Bacteria; kingdom Bacillati; phylum Actinomycetota; class Actinomycetes; order Streptosporangiales; family Streptosporangiaceae; genus Microbispora; species Microbispora sp. GKU 823. The sequence goes on from NZ_MWJN01000073.1 coordinate 8,391, forward strand.
CTCGATCACGATCTTGCCGCGGGTGTGACCGTCCTCCACCACCCGCAGCGCCGCGGGCGCCTGCTCGAAGGGGAACACCTGCGTGACGAACGGCCGGAGTGCGCCGGTCACAGCCAGGTCCGCCACCGCCTCCAGTACCGCTCTGTCGCGGACCCGCTCGACCGGCGAGCCGCCCAGACGGTCGACCGTCTCCCAGTCGACCGCCGTGATCAGCTTTGACCGGTCCTCCAGCAGGCCGGCCACCTCCTCCAGCGCGCTGCCGCCGACCAGGTCGTAGATCGCGTCGACGCCGTCCGGCGCCGCGGCCCGCACGCGGTCGGCCGCGCCCGGTCCCGGCTCGACGTGGACCACGCCCAGCGACTCGAGGAAGTCCTTCTTGCCCGCACCGGCGGTGCCGATCACCCTCACACCGGTGTGCTTGGCGATCTGCGCCGCCGCCACCCCGACGCCCCCTCCGACGCCGGTGATCAGCAGGGTGGCGCCGGGCGGCAGACCCAGTTGCCGCACGCCGTCGTACGCGGTGGCGGCCGCGATGGGCAGCGTCGCCGCGTCGGCGAACGACAGGCCGGCGGGCTTGGGCGCGGTCAGTTCGAGCGGAAGCAGCGCGTACTCGGCGTACCCGCCGGCGACGGTGTTGCCGAAGACCTCGTCGCCGGGCGCGAACTCGCCGGCGCCGTCCCCCACCTCCTCGACCACTCCGGAGACCTCGCCGCCGAACACGGCCGGGAAGTCGACCGGAGCGATCTGCGCGAGGTAGCCGCTGCGCCGCTTCCAATCGACGGGGTTGACCCCCGCCGCCCGCACCGCGACCAGCACCTGCCCGGGACCGGGGACCGGCCGCTCCACCTCCGCGAACGTCTCCACCTCCGGACCGCCGTACTGCGTGAACACGTATGCCTTCGGCATGGGAACCTCCTGTCTCGGACATGTGCGACAGGAAATAACCTACTCAACATGTAGGGCTTATAGGAATAGGGCTTTCGCGGTGAACATGAGGACATGCCCGGCGAGCGGTCGTCCGGGCGTTATGCCCGGCTCAACTCGTCGGCGGGCGCCGGTCAGTTCCCGGCGGCGCCGGTCAGTTCCCGACTGGTCATTTCTCGACGGCGGCGCGGACGAACGCCATGAGGTGCTCGCGCAGCGCCTCGCGTCCCTCGGGGGTCGCCGCCTCCTCCCCGACCGTGATCCGGGCGAGCTGTGGCATGACGGTCGGCCACATCGCCATGCCCACCAGCGTGAACACCATCCGGGCGACCGAGGCGTCCGGCTCCCGGCCGAGGCCCTCGGCGAGCGATTCGGTCTTCGACCGGCACTTGTCCACCCGGAGCTCCTGGCCGGGCAGCAGGTCGTCCTCGCCCCGGTAGTGCAGGGCCTCCCACATCAGCAGGCGTACCAGGTCGGGGTGGGTGGAGTAGAAGTCGAAGAGGTTGCCGACGTACTCCTCGGGGTCCTTGCCCGGCATCGCCACCGCAGCGGCGACCTCGTCGAGGGCCGTCTTGATCACGGTGTCGAACAGCTTCTCCTTGCTGCCGAAGTGCCCGTAGATCCGCTCCTTGTTGACGCCCGCCCGCTCGGCGATGCGGTCCACCCGGGCGCCCGCCACGCCGTAGGCCGCGAACTCCGTCCGGGCGGCCTCGAGCAGGGCGGCCTTGGTGGCGGCGGTGGGGTCCTTGGCGTCTTTGCGGGGCGACATCGGCTTCCTCCGTGTTCATAAGCGGCCGGGGGGTTCAGGGGTGGTCTCAGCATACCCGTCTCGGCCACCAACTAGTTGGTTGACAGCCAACTGGTTGGTTGGCTAACGTCCTCGGCCATGAGCACATCGACGTCCGTCCTCCTCCCGCCCGCCACGGGCGAGAGCCATGCCTCCGCGCGGCGTACCGTGGCCGCGTTCGTGCCGGCCGGGCTCCTCGCCACCGGGCACCTCTACGTCGTGATCCCCCTGCTGGCCCGGATGTCGGCCGACTGGGGCGCCCCCGCCGCCGTCCTGACCTGGCTCGTCAGCGCCTTCGGCCTCGGCTACGCCGGCGGCTTCCTGGTGTTCGGCCCGCTGTCCGACCTGTACGGCAGGCGCCGCGTGATGACCTGGGGCATGGCGGCCACGGCGGTGACGACCGCGCTGGTCGCGCTGAGCCCCGGGACCGGGGCGGCAGTCGCTCTGCGGGTGGTGGAGGGCGTCACCACCGCCGTCTTCGCCCCCACCGCCTTCGCCTACATCGCCGAGCGCGTCGAACCCCGCCATCGGGCGGTCGCGATGACCTCCGTGGTCAGCGCGCTGTTCGCCTCGGCAGTGGTCGCCCAGCTCGCCGGCAAGGCGCTCGTCGACCTGCTCGGGTGGCGGCCGGTCTTCCTGCTCGGCGGCGCCGCGTTCGCCGTCGTGACCGTGGTGCTGCGCCGGGTGATGCTGCCCGACACCGCCCGCCGTGCCGGAGCGAACCCCTATGCGGTCGTCCCCGCGCTGCTGCGCGACCCGCGCCTGGTTCTGGTGTACGCCGCCACGCTGACGGTCCTCGGCGCGTTCGTCGCCCTCTACACCGCGTTGCAGCTCGAAGGTCCCGCGGGCATCGCCGGCGACCCCTCCGCGCTGCTGGCACTGCGGGCCACCGCGCTGCCGGCGATCATCGCCATCCCGTTCGCCACGCCGTACCTGGCCCGGATCTCCCCGGCCCGCAGGGCGGCGCTGGCGATCGGTCTCGCCGCGCTGCTCGCGCTGGTGGTCGGGCTGGCCGCCCCCGGCGTCGCCGCGCTGGCGGTGCTGCTGGCCGTCTTCGCCTTCGCGATCGGCGTCGCCGCCCCCGCCGTGATCGAGACCGTGGGCCTGCTGGCCGGTCCCGCGCGGGCCACGGCCGTCTCCCTGTTCACCTTCTTCCTGTTCACCGGGGCCAGCATCGGTCCGGTCGTGGCCTCGGCCGCCGCGCCGTACGGCTTCGCCGCCCTCATGTACGGCGTGGCGGGGGTGCTCGTGCTGGGAGGGGGACTCGTGCTGATCGCCTCCTCCGGCCGCCGCATAAGGTGATGCCAGTGAACGTGGCGGACAGGGGGAGGACGGGCGTGCTGCCTGAGGTGGAGGCCTGGCTGAGTCGGCGTACCTCGTCGGCGGCCGACTGGCCGGCCCGCGCCCTGCTGTCCGCCAAGGGGGGCGCCACTGTCTCGGTGGTGCTGCCCGCGAGGAACGAGGAGGAGACGGTCGGAGAGATCGTCTCCGCCGTGCGCCGTGACCTCGTCGAGGCCGTGCCGCTCGTGGACGAGCTGGTCGTGATCGACTCCCGGTCGTCGGACGACACGGCGGCCCGGGCCTTACGCGCCGGGGCGAAGGTCTTCGCGCAGGACGAGATCCTGCCCGAGCTGCACGACCCGAGCTATGACGGCAAGGGCGAGGCGCTGTGGAAGTCCCTCGCGGTGACGACCGGCGACCTGGTGGTTTTCGTCGACGCCGACCTGCGCGAGTTCCGGACCTCGTTCGTGACCGGCCTGCTCGGGCCTCTGCTGGCCGACCCCGCCGTCGGATACGTGAAGGCGTGCTACGACCGGCCGCTGCTCGGCGCGACGGAACCGAACGCCGGGGGCCGGGTCACCGAGCTGGTCGCCCGGCCGCTGCTCAACCTGCACTGGCCGCTGCTCGCCGGGTTCGTGCAGCCGCTCGCGGGCGAGTACGCCGGGCGCCGCGGGGTCCTGGAACGGGTGCCGTTCGTCACCGGGTACGGCGTGGAGCTGGGACTCCTCATCGACCTCCTGGACATGGTGGGGCTCGACGCGCTCGCCCAGGTCGACCTGGGCCGCCGGGTCCACTCCCACCAGTCGACGGAGGCGCTCGGCGGGATGGCCGGGCAGATCATGCACACCGCCTGGGCGCGGCTGGAGCGCCAGGACAAGATCGTTCCGTTGCACGAGCCGTCCGCGCGGCTCGTCCAGTTCGAACGCGGCCCCGCCGGGCACCGCCCGCTGACGCGGGACGTCGGCGTGGCCGAACGCCCGCCGATGGCGACGATCCCGCAGTACGCGTCCCGGCTACGCTGAGCGGCTCCTTCCGCCGAGGTGTTACCGTTGGTAACACCAAGGAGAGGAGAGCCCCCGATGACCTTCTGCCCCGAGTTGAGCGACGACCTCCGCGAACTGCGCGACTGGGTCCACGAGTTCGCCCGGGACGTCGTCCGCCCGGCTGGGGCGGAGTGGGACGAGCGCGAGGAGACGCCCTGGCCGGTCATCCAGGAGGCCGCCAAGATCGGGCTGTACTCGCTGGACTTCTTCGCGCAGCAGTGGTTCGAGGAGTCGGGGCTCGGCCTGCCCGTGGCGTTCGAGGAGCTCTTCTGGGGGGACGCCGGGATCGGCCTGTCGATCGTGGGCACCGGCCTCGCCGCCGCCTCCATCGCCGCGAACGGCACCCCCGAGCAGATGGGGGAGTGGCTGCCCCAGATGTTCGGCACTCCCGACGACGTCAAGCTCGGCGCGTTCTGCTCCTCGGAGCCGGACGCCGGCAGCGACGTCGGCGCGATCAGGACGCGGGCCGTCTACGACGAGGCGAAGGACGAGTGGGTCCTCAACGGCGTGAAGACCTGGGCCACCAACGGCGGCATCGCCAACGTCCACGTCATCGTGGCCTCGGTCGACCCTTCCCTCGGCACCCGGGGCCAGGCGTCCTTCGTGGTCCCTCCCGGCACGCGCGGCCTGTCCCAGGGGCAGAAGTTCAAGAAGCACGGCATCCGCGCCTCGCACACCGCCGAGGTCGTCCTGGACGACGTACGGGTGCCCGGCCGGTGCCTGGTGGGCGGTAAGGAGAAGCTGGACGAGCGGCTCGCCCGGGTGCGCGCGGGCGCGCGGTCCGGCGAGCAGGCCGCGATGCGGACGTTCGAGACCACCCGTCCCCTCGTCGCCGCCATGGCCGTCGGCGTCGCCCGCGCGGCCTTCGAGTACGCCCGCGACTACGCCCGGGAGCGCGAGCAGTTCGGCCGCAGGATCGGGGAGAACCAGGCGGTCGCCTTCCTGCTCGCCGACATGGCCACCCGGGTGGACGTCGCCCGGCTGATGACCTGGCGGGCGGCGTGGATGGCCCGGCACGGACGGCGGTTCGAGCAGGCCGAAGGATCGATGAGCAAGCTGGTCGCGAGCGAGACGGCCGTCTGGACGACCGAGCAGGCCATCCAGATCCTCGGCGGGGCCGGCTACACCCGCGAGCACCCGGTCGAGCGCTTCCACCGCGACGCCAAGATTTTCACGATCTTCGAGGGCACCAGCGAGATCCAGCGCCTCATCATCGGCCGCGCCGTCACCAACCTGCCGGTTCGCTGAGTCGATCGCCAACCGCGACCTGACATTCAGGCCCCTTGACGACCGGACGGCCTGCTGACGGTTGGTGGCTGGTCGCGGATCAGCTGTCAGTAGGGCCGGCGTCGACTACGGTTCGGGCACGAGGTCATGCGCTCAACCAGGTACACGATCACGTACCCGGTCCGGCTGGCAGGCATCGCTGCCAACTCGTGCGTCTCGTTGGCCCGCCCTCGGCGCACCACCCCGGAGCTCGGGCGGCGCTCAGTCCGTGTCCGATCCGGTCTTCCACGCGAGACGGAGCTGCTCTTCGGCATCGGTGGCTTGGCGAAGACCCGCCTGGTAGGCCGGTTCCCAGGCCGTCCGGTCATTCAGGTCCGAGCCGAACGCGCGTACTGACTCCGGATCGGGCTCGAGGGTCACCACTGTTTGCGCCCCGGCGACCGCCAGCTCCTGGTGGAGCAACTCGCGGGGAAACAGATGCGCCTGCGGGTCGATCACGACGAGCGTGCGGGCTCCGGCCGCGAGTCCGGCGTTGGTCGCCGACCGCAGGGAGCCGTCCATGTAACGGCGGCCGTTGATGGTGATCGGTGGGTAGATGCCCGGGAAGGCGGTGCTTGCCGCCACGGCGGAGGGCAGTGGTGCGCCACTGGCACGGTCGAAGACCTCCTGCTCGCCCGTCTCGGCGTCCAGCGCGGTGATGAGCAGCTGCCGGTCCGGCCATTGGTCTGCGCCGGTCATGGCGCGCATCCGGGCGATATGTGCCTGCTCGGGGCCGGTCTCGGCGGCGAGCGCGATCTGGCCCACTCGGCGCCGCGCCTCGTCCGGGTTCGAGGCGGCACCGGCGAGCACCGCGAACGCCTCGCCCAGCCGGCGCCCGTCCACCTGGGGAGGAGTGCTGCCGGAGTCGGCAGGGCGCACCGGGGTGGCGAGCCGGTCGGGGTCCTGGCCGGTGGCCAGCAGTGCGGCGGTGATCGCGCCGGCCGAGGTGCCGACGATCAGGTCGGCCTCGCCGAGATCCACCCCGGCGCGGCGCAGTCCACAGGCAAGCCCAGCCATCCAGGCCATGCCGATGAGACCTCCGGCGCCCAGTACGAGTGCCCGGTCGAGTGAGTGCATGACTGTCTCCTCCCATTGTTGAAACAGTCGTACCATATACTGACGTAGGCTGAGATCGGCGCCGGCGAGAGGATGGATCCACCGTGGGGCGACCCCCAGATCCCGCCCGACGGGAGGCCACGCTGGCGCGGGCGACCGATTACGTACTGGCGCACGGCCTGGCCGGGTTGAGTTTGCGGCCGCTGGCCGCGGCTCTCGGTACCAGCCCGCGAATGCTGCTCTACGACTTCGGCAGTAAGCAGGAGTTGGTCTCTGCCGTCCTTGCCGAGGCCCGCCGCCGCGGTGCGACACGGTTGGCTGAGAACCTCCCGCCGGAGGCGGGCTCTCCGGAGGAACGCCTGCGCGGCATCTGGGCCTGGATGAGCGCGCCCGAGCGCGCCCCCTACGTCCGGCTGATCTTCGAGGTGCACGCCGACGGCCTGGCTCACCCCGAGAACTACCCGGACCGAGCCGAGGCGATCACGAATTGGTTCGACACCCTCGGCGCCACATTCCGCGACATCGCCACCACCCCTGACGACACCGTCACTCCCACGTTGGTCATGGCCGTCATCCGGGGCCTCCTGTTCGATCTGACGACCACCGGCGACCGTCACCGCACCGACCGCGCCCTGGACCGCTTCTGCGAACTCCTCCGGTATTGAATAAGACAAACGATCACGCTGTTACCGCAGGTCACAGCGCAGAATCTGCCCGCTGGCAGGAGGCATTCGATGCCCTGACGGGCCGGATCGCGGGCCGGTTCACGCGGGTCGAACCCCGCCGGCGGATACGGCGAGCCCGGCCAGGCCCTTTCCGGGCTGGAACGTCTCCTCCACTCGCCACCTTGTTCAAGCGACACGCACCAGGGGCACCCCGTTTGGGGTGGCCTCCCCGGCCCACTCGGCGATGGTCCAGCAGTTCTTGCGGGGCAGATCCGAAAGGAGACCGAGCACTAACTCGACGAGCACCAGGTCTGCCGCTAGAGGTCTCAGCAGAACATGAGGGAGACGTCCTGCCGGATGCACACCTGCAGGACTTCGATCAGGTCTTGTCCCCGTTCCGCGTACGCCTGCCAGTGTTCCGAAGGCCTGGTACGCCATGACGAGACGATCTCAGAGAGGCGGGGTAGCACCTGGGCGCATTCAGCCGCCGTCAGATCGCCGCTGTCATCCGGATGATCCAGTAGGGGGGCAAGGCTTGTCTCCACCGTGTCCCATGAGCGGTCACCGCCAAATCCGACCATCGAATCGAGGTCGAATCCCTCTGCTGTCGCCAGTGCTCTTCGGAAGTGGCCGAACCAGGTGCACGACCAGCTTACGTTACTGGTGACATCGTCGTTGGCTGGAGTGAGTATCACGCCCACCCGAACACCCCCTACATCGTCTGCCTCAGCCTGCCAGTAATACGACCTTGCCAATAAGAAGCTGGATTGAAGCGGTCCTGTTCGGAATGGAAGCCGGGGTGTGGAGCCCCTCCATTGATCAGCCCTTCAGTAGCAGGCCCGTTCCGAAGACGACAATGACGACGGCTATTCGTATCACCCAGTGGAAGTGGCGCCGGTGACTGTCTTCGATCATCCCTGCTCGCTGGTAACTCTGCGCTACGGAGAGGGCTTGCATGGCGATGGTCAGGCCGATCCCGATCGAGACGACCGTCAGGGTCGCATCGGAGTTGATGATCGATTCGGCCAGCTTGTGTGATCCCGCTTTGCTGCCGGCGACCACCAGGGCCGCCATCTCGAGCACGGTGAGCACTGAAAGGAAAATGGTTTGCACGGCCAGGATGACCAGGAATTGGTTGGCTAATCTCCGTCCCTGATCCGGGGACATCTTCTTCCGCGACTCCGTGCCGACGATACGCCAGGCCTCGTATGCGCCACGATATTCCACGATCACGGCAAGCAGAACCACCGGTATCACCTGTGCCAGCAGGCCTGCGTAAGCGGATGTGTCCATCTATGGTTTCTTCTCCCGATGTCCTGCCCGTAAGGGAACGGGAGCCTATCTTGCCAGAAAGGGGCGAGGCGGACGATCTTGCCCGGGATGGCTGATCGGTACATTCGACCGCGGGCCCCTTTGCCGCCTCATCGCAATTGGGGTGCGAAGCCTTCGGCTTCGAGCAGCGATCTGGCGATGTGGTTCGTCAGGTTGCGGAACCCGAGGGCGGAGCCGCGGAGGTGCTCGAGCCGGTGGAACGCGGCCAGGTCAGGGGCGCCGAAAGGTAACGGGAGGTACGTTGCGGTCTTTCGCCGGACGGCGAGCGTGGGAACTCCTATCCTGGAAGATCTTGACCCCCGCCCCCGAGCGCCGCGCGCACCCCGGCTCCACCCTCAACTGCGAAGAGCCGCTTCCGTGCCCATACTTCAGGAGCCGACGATGGATGACGAGATTCAGCTGATCAGTGACGGCGACGGACTGGCGGTCATCGGGAATCCGACGGCTGTCGAACGCTTCCTGGTCTCTGAGGGACTGCCGTCGAAGGACCTCGGACTGCAACGGCTCAGATCTGTTCTCAGCACCGGGGCCGGAGTCGCACAGGCAGGTTCCGAGATCGCCGCCAACTCAGGTCGCTGGGTGAAGCTGTCCAAGGAGTCCGCGCGGCTTGTCGACAAGTACGGGCTGAGGACAAGCTCGAAGTCGGGTCTCAGCTCCGGTGTGCTGAAGGGGAAAAACGGCCAGATCAAGGGATTCGTCGAATTCGCGAAGGGGCCCGGATCGCTTCTGACCAACCCGGCGCTTCTGGCCGGTGCCGCGGGGATCATGGCACAGCTTGCGATGCAACAGACCATGGACGAGATCACCGACTATCTCGCCACGATCGACGAGAAGGTCGACGACGTGCTCCGCGCCCAGAAAGACGCCGTGCTGGCGGACATGATCGGAGTGGACCTCGTGATCGAGGAGGCCATGACCATCCGAGAGCAGGTGGGCCGGGTCTCCGAGGTCACGTGGTCGAAGGTGCAGGCCACGTCGGTGACGATCGCACGAACCCAGGCGTACGCGTTGCGTCAACTCGACGCGCTCGCGGAGAAGATGGAGCACAAGACCAAGATCGGCGATCTCGCGAAGACGTCCAAGGAGGCCGAGTCCAAGGTTCAGGAGTGGCTCGCCGTTCTGGCTCGCTGCTTCCAACTGCAGGACGCGATCGCCGTGCTCGAACTCGACCGGGTGCTGGACGCGTCCCCGGAGGAACTGGACCGGCATCGCCTCGGGCTTCGGGCCGCACGGCAGAACCGGCTGGAACTCATCTCCCGGAGCACCGAGCGTCTGATGGCCCGCATGGATGCGGCTGCCGGCGTGGCCAACACGAAGGTGCTGCTGCACCCGACCACGTCCCGGGCTGTGGTGCATTCGAGCGACCATGTCGCGATCGCCGTCGTCGACTTCCACGGGCGGCTCGGGATCGAGCGCGGTCGACAGGCATTGGAAGCGAGACGATGGGTGGACGCGGCCGCGGAGGTGAGGGACAAGGTGCTCGAGACGGGAGCAGAGGGCGTCGATGCCGCCAGGCACCTCGGCAACGAGACCCTCGACCGGGCCAGATCGGTGACGGGCAAGCTCTCCAGCGGGATTGCCGAGCGAGCGCTCCGCCGGCGCGGGAACGACGAGGAACGCGACAGGAAGGCTGAGTGAGCGCCGACCTGCAGCCACGGGTGCTCTCCGGTCGGACTCCGGCGACCATGCGCTGACGGTGGCCGGTCGGTGCCCCCTCGTGAGTGCGTCGAAAGACAGCCGATGGGGTCGTACGGGTAGGAAGGGGTACCGGGGCTGGGGGAGCGTGGGGAAGCGCCGATGACGACGGCGTTCATCCTGTGGGAAGGCGGCAGCCTGGGAGCCGCGCAGGTCGGCATGCTCCGCGCGCTCACCGCTCACGGGATCGGCGCCGACATGGTGGTGGGCGCCTCCATCGGTGCGCTCGACGGCGCCTACTACGCCGCACGCCCCGACGCCGCGGGCGTGGAGGAACCGGCCCGGCTGTGGCTGTCGGTGAGCAGCCACGACGTGTACCCGGTGAGCGGGCCCGACGTGCTGCGCACACTGGCAGGAAACCTGCCCTTCCATCCCCTGCCGGGCACCGTCGTCGTCGACCGGCCGCACCTCGACCCGAACCCGTTCGACGCCGAGCCGGCCGACCCGATCGTGCTGGTCCCCGCGCACCTGACGACCCTTACACCGCAGGCGATCCGGCGGCTGCGCCGTCGTGTGGCCGAGCCCTCGCAGGGCACGGTCCGCTGGCGCACCTGGGGGCTGGACGCCGAGGTCGCCCGCGTACGCGAGTGCCAAGAGCTGCGCCGATGGCCCGCCTGGGAGCCGCCGGTGGACGCACGCGGCGCCGCCGCGGAGCGGACCGGCGGCGCGCTGGTCTTCCGTGCCCCGCCGTCCCGCCTGCGCCTGTGGGGCGTCGACGTGGCCATGCTGGGCGAGTGGTCACCCCGGGCATGGACTACGTGTACCTCGACCCGGTCAGCCAGTGGGCGTCCTGCGGGAGCGACGGCGAGGTGCAGGTCTTCCGTGACTACCACCGCAAGGTGTCGGCGGCCCGGACCGCCCGCCGGGAGGTCCTCGCCGGTCTCCCGCCCGCCGCGCATCCCGACGACGTGAACCGCCTCGTCTGGCGGCACGCCGAGACGGTCCGCGCGCGCCGCGGCCCCGCCGTCCGGGTCTGACGCCGAGCCGGCCGCGGGAGGGCCGACACGGGTTGCGCCGACCTGCGAACCGCCCCCCGCCTGGGCAAGTACGATCGACCCGTGACCGAAATGACCGAAACGACGCCAGGCTGGCTCGCTCCCGACGAGATCGAGTCGATGCGGGGCCGGATGCCGATCCTGTACGTGGACGCTGTGCCGGTGCGCGTGGACGACACGGGCATCGTGACCCGCGTCGGCCTGCTGCTGCGGATCGGCGCCGACGGCACCGTGAGCCGGGCGCTGGTGTCCGGGCGGGTGTACTACCACGAGCGTATCCGCGACGCCCTCCTGCGCCACCTGGAGAAGGACCTCGGACCGGTGGCGCTGCCGAGCGTGCCGGTCTCGCCGACGCCGTTCACCGTGGCGGAGTACTTCCCGACCCCGGGGGTCACGCCGTTCCACGATCCCCGCCAGCACGCGGTCTCGCTGGCGTACATCGTGCCGGTACGCGGGGACTGCCGGCCCCGGCAGGACGCACTGGACCTGGAGTGGTTCACGCCCGAGGAGGCGGCCTCCCCGGTCGTGCAGCAGGAGATGACCGGCGGCCAGGGCGTGCTGCTCAAGCAGGCGCTTGCCCACGTCGGCCGCCTGACCTGATCGGGTCATTCCTCGGCGAAGGCAGGGCCGAGCGCGTCGCCCAGAACCTGTGAAGAAGGTCGCGAGGCAGCGGGATGCGCTCGGCGTACCTTCCCGGCAGTTTCTAGGCCAGCTCGCGGTCCAGCACAGTGGGGGAAAGGGCGTGCTGGACGACCATCGCAGCGGCGCCGACGACGCCCGCGTTCTCGCCGGCCTGTGAGGTGACGATACGAAGGCGCTCCGTGGCCAGCGGCAGCGAGCGACGGTAGATCGACTCCCGCACGCCCGCCAGCAGCATCTCGCCGGCCTGTGCGAGCGCCCCGCCGACCACGATCAGCGATGGGTTGAACAGGCTGACGCCGGCGGCCAGCACCTCGCCGATCTCCCGGCCGGCCTGCCGCACCGCCTGGCCGGCGATCGGGTTGCCGGCCTGTAGGAGGGCCACGACGTCGGCGTTGGTCGTCGCGTCGAGGCCGGCGGCGCGGAGCTTGGCGGCGATGGCGGGCCCGCTGGCCACGGCCTCCAGGCAGCCGCTGTTGCCACAGCGGCAGCGCACGTCGCCGGCGTGCGGGGCCAGGATGTGCCCCAGGTCGCCGGCCGCGCCGACGTCGCCTCGATGCAACCGGCCGTTGCTGATCAGGCCGGAGCCGATGCCGGTCGCGACCTTGACAAAGATCATGTTCTCTTCGTCGGGGAAGCAGCGGACGTGCTCCCCGAGCGCCATCAGATTGACCTCGTTGTCCACCAGGACCGGCACGGCGAAGCCGGCGGCGATTCGCGCGGGCACGTCGTATCCGTTCCAGCCCGGCATGATGGGCGGGTGGGCCGGCTTGCCGGTTGAGTGCTCGACCGGGCCGGGCAGTCCGACGCCGACGCCGGCCACGGGAGCGGTGGGGGCGTGGTCGGCGCGCATCCGTCGCCAGGTGTCGATGAGCAGGCCCAGCACCGCGTCAGGGCCGTCGGCGATGTCCAGCGCGAGCCTCTCGACCGCCAGCGGCTCACTGGTCAGGTCGGCGATGGCGACGGTGGCGTGGGTGGCCCCGACATCGGCTGCCAGCACCACTCGCGCGCGGGCGTTGAACACGAACCTGCTCGCGGGCCGGCCGCCGGTGACCGCGCTGTTGCCCCACTCGGCGACCAGCCCGGCGTCCATGAGCGCGTCGAGACGCAGGCGGATGGTCGACCGGGCCAGTCCGGTCTCGGCTGCCAACTCGGTACGGGTGCGCGCCTGCCCGTCCCGCAGCAACCGAAGCAGCTCGCCAGGCGACGTCGAGGTGGCGCTTTGCCCGTTACGCACCCCCTAATTAAAGCGAAGCGATCGTCATTCGTCGGCACCAGGGCCACTTGGCACACTGATCAAAAAAAGTTTTGGTGCCTGTGGCAGAACTTTCGTTGACCATCGACATAAGTCGACTTACGTTCATCGTATGTCTGTGACCGATCTATTACGGGCGTCCGGTGGGACCGGGTCCGAGCAACCGCCGCTGCGCGTGGCGGTCGTAGGCACGGGGTTCATGGGACAGGTGCACGCGGAGGCGGCCCGGCGCGCCGGGGCGAGCGTCGTGGCAGCGGTGGCGTCCCGCCCCGAGGGGGCCGCCGGTGCGGCACGCGCGGTCGGCGCGGACGAGGGCTACCCGGACCTAACGACCCTGCTCGACCACGCCGAGGTCGACGTGCTGCATGTCTGTACGCCCAACGCGTCGCATGCCCCCGTCGCCGCCGCCGCGCTCGCCGCCGGTGTGCACGTCATCTGCGAAAAGCCGCTTGCCACCGGGAGCGCGGAGGCCGTTGCGCTCGGTGAGGCGGCCGGCGATCGGGTGGCCACGGTGCCGTTCGTCTACCGCTTCCACCCCATGGTCCGTGAGTTGCGGGCGCGGCTGGCCGCGGGGGAGGCCGGCGTCGTCGCCAGCGTGACCGGCGGCTACCACCAGGACTGGCTGTCCCGCCCGTCGGACGACGACTGGCGGGTCGATGCCGCGCTCGGCGGGCCGTCGCGGGCGTTCGCCGACATCGGTTCGCATTGGTGCGACCTTTTCGAGTTCGTTACGGGCGACCGGATCGCGCGCCTGTCCGCGCGCACCGCGGTCGTGCACGAGCGCGCACGCGGGAACGGGAAGCCCACCGAGGACCTGGCCTCCGTGCACTTCACCACCACCGCCGGCATGGTCGGCACTCTGGTGGTGTCGCAGGTCGCCGCGGGTCGCAAGAACCGGTTGCACCTGGAGCTCTCCGGCACCGAGGCGAGCTTCGGCTTCGACCAGGAGGACCCGGAGCGGCTGTGGGTCGGCCGGCGCGAGGGCGGCCAGACGCTGCTGCGCGACCCCGGAACGCTGCACCCCTCCGCCGCGCGCTACGTCCGGCTGCCGGCCGGGCACGCGCAGGGCTACCAGGACTGCTTCAACGCGTTCGTTGCCGACACCTATCGGGCGGTGCGCGGCGAGGACGTGCCGGACGGCCTGCCCACGTTCGCGGACGGCCTGCGCGCCGTCAGGATCACCGAGGCGGTGCTGGCCTCGGCGGCCGCGGACGGCGCGTGGAGAGAGGTGCCGGCATGACGTCAGGCATCGCGACGAACGTGCGGCTGAAGGGGATCTCCAAGTCCTTCCTCGGCGTGCCGGTGCTGCAGGGTGTGGACCTGGAGCTGCGCGGGGGCGAGGTGCACGCGCTGATGGGGGAGAACGGCGCGGGCAAGTCCACGCTGCTCAAGGTTCTGGCCGGGGTGCACCGCCCGGACGGCGGCACCATCGAAGTCGACGGCGCCGAGGTGTCCTTCGCCGGCCCGACCGACGCGCAGCGGGCCGGCATCGCGATCATCCACCAGGAGTTCACCCTGCTGCCGCATCGCAGTGTCGCCGAGAACGTCTACCTCGGACGCGAGCCCGTGCGGCGGATGCAGGTCGACCGGCGGCGCATGGTGGCCGACACCCGCGAACTGCTGGACTGGCTCGGCGAGGACGGGATCGATCCAACCGACGCCGTGTCGTCGTTGTCGGTCGCTCAGCGGCAGGTCGTGGAGATCGTCAAGGCGCTGTCGACCGACGCTCGGGTGCTGGGGATGGACGAGCCGACCGCAGCGCTCGCCGATCACGAGGTCGAACTGCTCTACGACCTGGTGCGCCGGCTGCGCGAGCGGGGCATCGCGATCCTCTACGTCTCGCACCGCATGCGGGAGGTGTTCGACCTCTCCGACCGGATCACCGTGCTCAAGGACGGCCGGTTCGTCACCTGCGCCCCGACCGGAGAGCTGACCTCCGAGGACCTCGTCCGGCACATGGTGGGCCGCGACCTGGGCGAGTACTACCCGGACCGGGCCGCCCCCGACGACCTCGGGCCGGTCGTCTCGCGTTGCGCGGCGCCGGCAACGACCGCGTTCGTGAGCTGGACATCGAGGTGCGCGCCGGAGAGATCGTCGGGCTGGCCGGGCTGCAGGGATCTGGCCGCTCGGCGGTCGCACGCGCGGTGTTCGGCGTCGAGCCGTTCACCCGGGGCGTGGTGGAGGTGGACGGGGTGGCACAGCGGGTCACCCGGCCCCGGACTGCGGTGCGCCTCGGGATCGCGCTGGTCACCGAGGACCGCAAGGGAGACGGGCTGGCACTCCGCCAGTCCGTGCGCGACAACACGCTGCTGGTACGCCGCGCCGCGCTGCGTGGCGCACGCTCCCGCGCGAAGTCGGACGTCAAGGCGTTGCTCGACATGGTGACCGTGGTGGCCCGCGGCGAGCACCAGGAGGTGCGCTTCCTGTCCGGCGGCAACCAGCAGAAGGTCGTGCTCGCCAAGTGGCTGGCGGTCGAGCCGAAGGTGCTGGTCGTCGACGAGCCGACGCGCGGCATCGACGTCGGCGCGAAGCGGGCCGTACACGAGCTGCTGCGCGATCTCGCGAGGCGCGGCGTGGCGGTGCTGATGATCTCTTCGGAGCTCCCCGAGCTGATCGGGATGAGCGACCGGATCCTCGTCATGCACGACGGTGCGCCGGCCGGTGAGCTGCCCGCCGGCGCGAGCGAGGAGGCCGTGATGGCGCTGGCCACCGGGCACCGGGCCGGTGAGGCGGCGTGAGCGCTCTCGAGGAGAAAACCGTACCGGTCACGCAGAAGGTCACGCGGCCGGCGGTTCACCGACGACTCACCCCGGTCGCCATCGTCTACATCGCACTCGCCGCACTTCTGATCGTCGGCAGTGTGCTCGTCGGGCTCCGCGGCGAGGTCCTCCTCGACCAGGGCGGCATCCTCAACATCCTCACCCGGGCCACCGCGCTCGGCCTCGTCGCGATAGGACAGACGATGGCGATCCTCACCGGATCCCTCGACCTGTCCGTCGCCTACCTGGTCGGCCTCACCTCACTGATCGCCGCGGAGACGATGGCCGGGCGGGACGGCATGGTCGTGCCCGGCGTGCTGCTCGCGCTCGGCGTGGCCGCCGGCGTCGGTCTGGTCAACGGGCTGGTCATCACCGTTCTCAAGGCCAACGCGTTCATCGCGACACTGGGCGTGGCGCTGATCCTGCGCGGCTACCTCGAGGACAACTACACCGGCCCGGCCGGCGACGTACCGCGTGGCTTCCAGCACCTCGGCTACGACCGGATCGGCCCGGTGCCGGTCGCGGCGCTGCTCATGCTGGCCGTCGCCGCCCTGTCCTGGTGGTACCTGTCGCGGACCCGTCCCGGCTACCACATGTACGCCGTCGGCGGCGACATCGAGGTGGCCCGGCTGTCGGGGGTGCCGACCCGTCGGATCATCGTCACCGCGCACGTGCTGTGCTCGGTCGCTGCCGGCCTCACCGGGATCTACCTCGCCAGCCGGCTCGGATCGGGCGCCCCGTACGTCGGCACCGACGCCGGGTACGACCTGGAGTCGATCGCCGCCGTCGTGCTCGGCGGGACGCTGCTTGCCGGTGGCCGGGGTGGCGTCGTCGGCACCATCGGCGGCGTCTTCATCCTGGCCACCTTGGACACGATCTTCGACGACCTCGAGGTCGATCCGTTCTTCAAGGACGTGGTGCGCGGCGTCGTGCTCGTGACCGCGGTCGCGCTCTACGCCCGGCGCATGATGGCCAATCGCGCCCGCGGGAGGTTGACATGACCTGGCGTCCTCGCCTGGCCGAGGGCACCGCGCCGGTGCTCGTCGTGCTCCTTCTGCTGCTCGTCGGGCTGGCGATCGTCGGCCCGGCCTACGACGAGCCGTCCGGTTACCTGGCGCTCCTCAAACGTGCCGCGCCGCTCGTGGTCCTCGCGATCGGGCAGTACTTCGTCATCGTCTCCGGCGGATTCGACCTGTCGGTCGGCGCGCTGGTGACCGCGGGCGTGGTCATCGCGGCCCGGCTCATCAACGGGAGTGAGTCGGCGACGGTGTGGGTGATCCTGCTCGTGCTCGGGTTCGGCGTGCTGGTCGGCCTGGTGAACGGTCTGGTCACGACGAAGCTCCTGGTGCCGTCGTTCATCGTCACGCTCGGCATGCTGCTCGTGCTCGACGGCGCGATCTTCCTGTGGACCGGTGGCGCGCCACGCGGCGCGCTGTCCGCCGGGTTCCGGATGTTCGGGCGCGGTGCCGTGGATGTCCCGGTGCTCGGCAAGGTCCCGTGGTCGGTGCTCATCCTGCTGGCGGTCCTGGCGGCGGCGGTGCTGTTCATGCGCGGCGGCACTGGCCGGGCGCTGGTCGCGGCCGGCGACAACGAGGCCGCCGTGCGCCTTTCCGGTGGCCGGGTCGACCGGCTCCGGCTGCTCGCGTTCGTCCTCTCCGGACTGCTCGCCGCGGTCGCCGCGATCCTGCTCGGCGGGTTCGCCAGCGTCTCGGCGCAGGTCGGCGACGGCCTGGAATTCCGGGCGATCACCGCCGTCGTGCTGGGCGGCGTGCTCCTCGGTGGTGGGCGAGGGTCGGTCGTCGCGGCCGCCGCCGGCGCACTGTCCCTGGAGGCTCTGTTCACGCTGCTGAACCTGCTCGGCGTCAGCGGCGCCCTCGAGTCGGCCGTGCAGGGCGTGATCATCATCGCCGCCGTCGCCTACGCCTCCCTCGGCAGCGGCGTACGGCTGCGGTTGTGGCCGAAACAGCGGAACCCCGTGCGACCGGCGCAACCCGAGTCCTCCTGAAGTCCCCCCGGTAGTAAGGAGATCAACGATAATGACCAGGAAATGGGCCATAGTGGTCGTGGCGGGCGCGCTCGCGCTCGCCGGGTGCTCGAGCGACCTACCCGACGACAAGGCGGCCCCGAGCGGGGGATCGACCAGTTCGAGCGGGGGATCACCCAGTTCGGACGCGAGCAAGTCCAAGTTCTTCGACCAGGCCGAGTACGACCGCCAGCTGGCGTTCCGCAACGCCACGCCGGAAGGCCCGGACGGCAAGCCGTGGGAGCAGATGCTCCAGCCGGAAATGGTCGACACCGCGAAGTTCGCAAAGCCCGGCGGGAACTACACCCTCTGCTTCTCCAATGCCTCAGTGGACAACCCATGGCGGCAGGTGGGTTACAAGACCATGCAGCAGGAGGTGAAGCTACACCCGGAGATCACCAAGTTCACCGTGCTGGACGCGGAGGCGAAGGACGACAAGCAGATCAGTGACATCCAGTCGCTGTCCGGCCAGAACTGTTCCGCGATCATCATCTCGCCGAACACCACCGCCACGCTGACGCCGGCCGTCGAGCAGGCGTGCAAGACCGGCGTGCCGGTGATCGTGTTCGACCGAGGCGTCAACACCGACTGCCAGGCCACCTTCATCCACCCCATCGGCGGCTTCGCCTTCGGGGCGGACGGCGCGGAGTTCCTGAAGGAGAAGGTCAAGCCGGGCGGCAAGGTCCTCGCTCTGCGCATCCTGCCGGGCGTGGACGTGCTCGAGCAGCGGTGGGCGGCCGCCAACGAGATCTTCGCCGGCAGTGGGCTCAAGGTGGTCGGCGTGGAGTTCACCGACGGCGACGCGGCCAAGACCAAGGGCATCGTGACGGACTACATCCAGCGCGAGGGTCAGATCGACGGTGTGTGGATGGACGCCGGTGCCACCGCCGTCGCCGCCGTGGAGGCGTTCCAGGACGCCGGGGTCGATGTGCCCGCCATCGTCGGCGAGGACCAGCAGGACTTCCTGCGGCTGTGGGCCGACGAAGGCCTGACCGCGGTCGCGCCGACCTATCCCACCTACCAGTGGCGGACTCCGATCATCGCGGCGCTGAAGGTCCTCAAGGGCGAGCAGGTGCCGAAGGAGTGGGTGCTGCCGCAGCCGCGGATCACCGGCGAAAAGGTCAAGGATTACGTCAAGCAGGACATGCCGCCATTGCACTACGCGATGTGCGGGTGCGAGGACATGCCGGGCTACCCGGGGCCGTGGAAGTGAGCAGACATCCGCTCGGGGTCAACACCTGGGTGTGGACCTCGCCGCTGACCGACGCGACCCTGGGCGCCCTCGCGGCCAAGGTCGCGGGGTGGGGCTTCGATGTGCTCGAACTCCCGGTGGAGAACCTGGGCGACTGGGAGCCGCGACGGGCCGCCCAGGTGCTCGCCGATCACGGTCTCGGCGCCACCGTATGCCTTGTGATGCCGGCCGGTCGTGAGCTGGCCGCGGCCGACCCGGCCACCATCCGGTCCACCCAGGACTATTTGTTCGGCGTGGTGGACGCCGCCGCGACGGTCGGGTCGCCGGTGATCGCCGGGCCGGCGTACGCCTCGGTCGGCCGGACCTGGCGGATGTCACCGGCCGAGCGGGCCTCCGCGTACGCGCAACTGCGGGACAGCCTCGCCCCCGTGGTCGAGTACGCGGGCGCGGCCGGCGTGACGGTGGCCGTCGAACCGCTCAACCGCTACGAGACGAGCCTGCTCAACACCATCGGCCAGACCCTCGATGCGATCGGTGACCTACCGCACTGCGGCGTCGCGCTGGACCTCTACCACCAGAACATCGAGGAGACGGACATCCCGGCGGCGATCCGCGCGGCCGCCGGCCGGGTGGCGCACGTCCAGGTGTGCGGCAACGACCGCGGTACGCCCGGCGCCGGCCACCTGGACTGGCCGGCCATCCTCGCCGCGATCGACGACGCGGGCTACGCCGGCCCGCTGTGTATCGAGTCGTTCACGGCGGAGAACGCGACGATCGCGACAGCCGCCTCCATCTGGCGCCCACTCGCCGTGAGCCAGGACGCGATCGCCGTGGACGGACTCGAGTTCCTGCGAGGGGTGATGCCCCGGACCCGACGCTAGACCCGACGGCCGACTCAACACCAGCCCGACGGCGCCGGCACGCCGCACGGTCACGACCCCCCAGTAGTTCCTCGCGTCATGGAGGTACCGCATCTCATGAACGTGACCTGGCGTCCCCGGTGGGGACGGTGGTTCGCGATGCCCGTGGCCAGCGCGCTGGCGCTGACCATGATGGGCTCGACGCCGGCGACCGCGCACGAGGGCACGCAGGATGAAGCCCACGTGCTGATCTTCA
This sequence comes from Microbispora sp. GKU 823, assembly GCF_002027145.1. NCBI lineage: Bacteria > Bacillati > Actinomycetota > Actinomycetes > Streptosporangiales > Streptosporangiaceae > Microbispora > Microbispora sp. GKU 823. The sequence goes on from NZ_MWJN01000073.1 coordinate 28,419, forward strand.
CGAAGACCACTCAGTTCCGGCACACCGAGGCGATCGAGCAGGGCGTTCCCGTGCTGGAGGCCGCCTTCGCCGACGCCGGCATCACCTCGCAGCACACCGAGGACTCGTCCATCTTCAACGACGAGGACCTCGCGCGTTTCGACGCGCTCGTGATGTTCCAGGCCTCGGGCGACCCGTGGACCGCCGACCAGAAGGCGGCCATGGAGCGCTACATGCGGGCCGGCCACGGCATCGTCGCCATCCACAACGCCACCGACATGCGTGGCAACTACGCGTGGTGGGACAACATGATCGGCACGCTGATGCCCGGTCACGCCGCCACCGGCACCAGCCCCGGCCTGCCCGGCACCGTCCGGGTGGAGGATCAGGTCCACCCGTCCACCAAGCACCTGCCGCAGCGGTGGGGACGCGCGGACGAGTGGTACAACTACGCGCTCAACGTCCGCGGCAACGCGCACGTGCTCGCCACGATGGACGAGACGACGTACGCCCCGGGCGGCAACGCCATGGGCTACGACCACCCGATCTCCTGGTGCAAGCCGTACGACGGCGGCCGCGCCTGGATGACCGGCATGGGTCACTTCGGCGCCCACTACACGGGCGAGGCGGCGCTGGTGCAGCACATCGTGGGTGGCGTGAAGTGGGCCGCCGGGATGGAGAAGGGCGACTGCGGCGGCACCACCTGGGACAACTTCGAGCGGGTCCCGCTGGACCAGAACACCAGCGCCCCGTACGCCATGGACGTCGCGCCCGACGGCCGGGTGTTCTTCACCGAGCTGGTGCGCGGCCAGATCCGCGTCTACGACCCGCGGACCAGGACCACCTCCACGGCGATCACGATCCCGGTGTACTCCGGCGGTGAGGACGGGCTGCTCGGCATCGCGCTCGACCCGGACTTCGCCAAGAACGGCTACCTCTATATCTACTACTCACCGGCGAGTGCGAACGACAGCGACCCGGCGAACTTCGTCAACCGCCTGTCCCGCCTCACCGTCGGGCAGGGCTCGCAGATCGACCGCGCCACGGAGAAGGTCCTGCTCGAGGTGCCGGCGCGCCGGCTCCCCGACGAGCCCGGTCACACCGGCGGCGGCCTCGCGTTCGGTCCGGGCGGGAACCTCTACCTGGGCGTCGGCGACGACGTGAACCCGCACTCCGAGCCGTCCGGCGGCTACGCACCGCTGTCCGAGCGGGACGGAACCTTCCACGACGCGCGGGCGACCTCGGCCAACACCAACGACCTCCGGGGCAAGCTCCTGCGGATCCACCCGGAGCCGGACGGCACCTACTCCATCCCCGCGGGCAACATGTTCGCGCCGGGCACGCCGAAGACCCGGCCGGAGATCTATGCGATGGGCTTCCGCAACCCGTTCCGGTTCTCGATCGACCCCAAGACCGGGGACGTCGGGCTGGCGGACTACTCGCCGGACAACAGCAACGACAACCCGGACAACCGGGGCCCCGCCGGTATCGCCGAGTGGAACCTCATCACCGAGCCCGGCTTCTACGGCTGGCCGCTGTGCATGGGCAACAACGAGCCGTTCCGCGACGTCGACTACCGGACGAACCCGGTGACAGTCGGCCCGTACTTCGACTGCGCCAAGCCGATCAACGACTCGATCCGCAACACCGGCCTGACCGAGCTGCCGCCGGCCAAGCCGGCCACGATGTGGTACGGCTACAAGCGGTCCTCGGTGCCGTCGGTCATCCCACAGGGCGGCGGCCTGGCTCCGATGGGCGGCCCGTTCTACGACTACGACCCGGACCTGCAGTCGGACACCAAGTTCCCGGCGTACTACGAGGGGAAGCCATTCTTCTACGAGTGGTCGCGGAACAAGATGTACTCGATCATCCCGAACGGGAAGGGCGGGGTCGAGAAGGTCAATCCGTTCCTGCCGCAGCAGCAGTTCCTCGCGCCGATCGACTCCAAGTTCGGTCCTGAGGGCTCGATGTACGTGCTGGACTGGGGTGGCGGGTTCGGCCGCGACAACCCGGACTCGGGGCTGTACCGGATCGACTACATCTCCGGCTCGCGTTCGCCCACGGCGAAGATCAGCGCCTCGCCGGACTCCGGCCAGGCGCCGCTGCCGGTCCGCTTCGACGGCTCGGCCAGCACCGACCCGGAGAAGGAGCAACTGCGGTACGAGTGGGACTTCACCGACGACGGCGTCGTCGACTCGACCGAGGTGAAGCCGGCCTTCACCTACACCGCGAACGGCGTCTACAACGCCCGGCTCACGGTGACCGACCCGGCCGGCAAGACCGGGATGACGACGGTGCCGATCACGGTCGGCAACACCCGGCCGGAGGTGAAGTTCAACCTGCCGCCCAACGGCGCGTTCTTCGACTTCGGTGACGAGGTGAGCTGGGACCTGTCGGTCACCGACGCCGAGGACACCAAGATCGACGACGCCGACGTGGTGATCCAGCCGGCGATGGGCCACGACGAGCACGCGCACCCGGCCGAGCCGCTGCACGGGCGTACCGGCTCGGTGGTAACCGCCCTCGGCGGCGGGCACGGCGAGGACATGAACGTCTTCTACGCGCTCGACGGCCGGTACTCCGACTCCGGCGGCGCGGGAGGCACCCCGAGCCTGACCGGTTCGCAAACCACGCTGATGTTCCCGAAGCAGCGGGAGGCGGAGTTCTTCGACGACTCGTCGAACGTGACGGTCGGCCCGTCGCGGGACATCGAGGGCCACGCGAACTCCATCTCCGGCCAGAACGGCGCCTGGGCGTCGTACGACCCGGTCAACCTGCACAACGTCGACCGGCTGGTCCTGCGCGTGTCGGCTGCCGGCGCAAGCAAGATCGAGCTGCGGCGGGGCGCGCCGGACGGTGAACTGCTCGGCACCGCGCAGGTGCCGGCGACCACGAGCGGCGGCTACGTCGACGTCCCGGTCGACGTGTCCGACCCCGGCGAGACGTTCAGCCTGTACGCGGTGTTCCCGGGTGCGGGTGAGCGGCGGCTGAACTTCATCGAGGCCGACGGCAAGGGTGTCTCACCGACGAGCAAGCCGAAGGTCGCCGTGACCTCTCCGACGCCGGCCGACGAGCTGGAGCCGGGCGAGATCCAGGTGACCGCGGACGCGAGCGACGCCGAGAACAAGATCACCAAGGTCGAGTTCTTCGTGGACGGCACGTCGATCGGCACCGACACCACAGCGCCGTACTCGGTGACCTGGAACGCCGCCGCCGAGAAGCGCTACCAGTTGACCGCGGTCGCGACCAGCGACAAGGGTTACCGCACGAAGTCCCGCGTCGTGCAGGTCGAGGTCGGCGACCTCCTCGGCGCCTGGCAGACCTACGCCAACACCACCGCCGGCTTCGATCGGCCGGACCAGGACACCTGGATCGTCAAGGCCGGCGGAGAGAACATGTGGCAGGGCACCGACCAGTACGGCTCGGTGTACCTGCCGGCAGCGGCCGGCGACACCTGGACCGCCACGGTGAAGATCGAGAGCCAGACGAACACCAACAACTCCGCCAAGGCCGGCCTGATCGTCCGCAACGACATCACCCGTCCCGGCGTATCGCCCGGCTACGCGGCGATGACGATGCGGGCGGGCCTCGGGTTCGAGTGGCTGCGCGACACCGACGGCAACGGCCAGCTCGACGCCAGCACCGGCGCCAGTACGACGAGCTATCCGTCCTGGGTGCGGATCGTGCGGGACGGAGGGAAGTACTACGGGTACTGGAGCAAGGACGGGAAGTCGTTCACCCTGGTCGGCGACCCGGTGACGCTGCCCGGCGCGGCCGGCACGCAGGACGTCGGCCTCGCGGTCACCGCGCACAACGCGTCCGCCACCAGCGAGGTGAAGTTCAGCGGCTTCTCGCTGGTCGACCGGGCCATCCACCCGGCACCGCCGGAGACCTCGCCGATCTGCGCGATCCGCGGCTCGGACACCTTCGACGGTGACGCGCTGAACACCAGCCGGTGGAGCACGGTGCGGAACGCGCCGAACCTGCCCGTACGGGTCGCCGACGGCGGGCTGGTGCTGCCGGTCACCAACGGTGACATCAACGAGGGTGCCGCCGGGCCGATCAGCTACGTCGGCCAGCGTGCCAAGACCGGGCCGTGGACGATCACCACCAAGGTGACCATCCCACACGATCGCGAGTGGCAGCACGCCGGTCTGCTCATGCACGGCACCGACAACGACTACGTCAAGCTGGCGTTCACCCGTAACTCGTCCGGCGGTCGGATCATGGAATTCCAGACCGAGGCCGGCGGCACGCGGACCTGGCACGCCAACGTGGGCGTGCCGGCGGACTTCCCGTCCACCGCGCACCTGCGGCTGGTCAGCGACGGTCAGAAGCTGACCGCGGCGTACTCCGCCGACGGCCGGACCTGGACGGCGCTCGCCGGCTCCGCGAACGTCATCCCGAACGCGACCGTCGGCCCCATGGCCGCCGGGGACACGGGGGCGGCGCGGGTCAACGCCGTGTTCGACCACTTCACCATCACGCCGGACGGCACGGACGACGGTGTCCGCGCGCCCGGCGACGAGTTCGACGGCAGCGCTGTCGACGGCTGCCGGTGGAACTCGGTGGTGCGATACGACTCGTCCAAGGTCGCGGTGAGCGGCGGTGCGCTGCGCGTCGAGACCCAGCCGGGCGACATCAACGGCACCGACAACGCCTCGCCGCGGAACTTCATCCTGCAGAAGATCCCCGCGGACGTCGCCGCCGGCAACTGGACGATCGAGACCAGGCTGACGCCGACGATGCTGCACAAGTGGCAGCTGGCCGGCTTCCTGGTCTACAACAACGACGACAACTACGTGAAGTTCGACGTCGTCGCCGGCAATGACGCCGGATCGCCGGCCAACCTGCGTGCCGAGCTGGTTTCGGAACGCAACGCGCAGTTCGGCAACGGCGGCAACCGGTCGATCGACATCGCGGACTCGTCCGAGAGCGGCTGGTACTACCTGCGGCTGAGCCGGAGTGGGAACACCTACTCGGCCCAGATCAGCGACGGGGGGGTCAACTGGACCTCACTCGGCCAGCCGGTCACCAACGACGCCGCGATGACCTCGTTCGGCCTGATGGCGATAGGCCCGGAGCAGACGCAGCCGGTCACGGTCGCGTTCGACTACTTCCGGGTCCTCGACACGACGGCGCCGAGCCTGACCGTGTCGGTCGATCCGGCGCAGCCGAACGGCCGGCGTGGCTGGTACACCTCGCCGGCGACGGTCACCGCGTCGGCGAGCGACGACCGCGACGGCCCGGTGCGCATCGAGTTCGCCCAGGGCGACGGCGCCTGGACCCAGTACCGCGAGCCGGTCCGGGTGACCGAGGACGGCCTGCGGGAGCTGCGGTTCCGGGCGATCGACGAGGCCGGCAACGTCTCCGCGCCGGCAGCGGTGTCCCTGCGCGTCGACACCACGGCCCCGGTCGTGAGCGTGGACGGCGTGGCGAAGGACGGCAAGTACGACGTCGGCACCTCGCTGCCGATCGCCGCCACGGCGCGGGACGCCACGTCGGGCGTCGACTCGGTGGCCCTCCGCCTGGACGGGGTGGCGATCGAGAGCGGTGCGGGTGCCGAGCCCACGGCGGGGGGTCACAAGCTGACCGTCGTGGCGACCGACCTGGCCGGCAACGACACGGAGGTGAGGGTCGCCTTCGAGGTCGTCGCCACCTACGACAAGACCCAGGCGCTGGTGCGGCGGTACCAGGCGGAGGGTCTGCTCGGCGACGAGCTCGCCGACCGCCTGTTCGGCCAGCTCCAAGCGGCCAAGGCCACGTCGGCGGCAGGCCGGACGGACCAGGCCAAGGCTGCCCTGGACCGGTTCACGGCGGCGGCTCGTACCGCCACCGACGAGTCGGTCCGCGCGCAACTGCTCGCGGCCGGTGCCTACCTGCGCGCCCGCCTGTGAGTAGATGGACGGGGAGCCGGTGCCGGCCGGCTCCCGACCGGTGCCGAGCACGCCCCGCGTGCTCCGGCATTTGGTCTTCTGGGGCGGCACCGCGCACGCGCCAGGAGGTGGCGGGCCAGGGCGAGCGCGGCGAGCAGCGCGACGAGCGCGCACACGCCCCACCAGCCGGCCGCGTCCCAGACGCGGATCCCGAGCCAGGATCCCGCGCTGCCGCCGAGGTAGGCACAGGTCATGTAGGCGGTGTTGAGCCTGCCGCGGGCGTCGGGCCGCAGGGCGTAGACCCGGGCCTGGTTGGCGACCATGCCGCACTGCATCGCGACGTCGAGCAGCAGCGTGCCGAGGGTCAGCGCGGCCAGGCCCGCCGTGCCGCCCAGCGACCCGGCGGCCAGGACCGCCGCCGAGAGGAGGACCCCGAGCATGCAGACGAGGTTCACCGGATCCGGCCCCACCCGATCGACCATGCGGCCGGCGACGGGAGTGCACAGCATGGTCGCCGCGCCGACCAGGGCGAGCATCCCGACGGCCTGCGCGCCCAGGCCGTACGCCGGGCCGGTGAGCAGGAGCGCCAGGCAGGTCCAGACGGCCGAGAACCCGGCGAAGACGGCCGCCTGGTAGACGCAGGAGCGGCGCAACTCGGGCTCGGCGCGCAGCAGGCGCAGCGGTTCGGCCAGGAGGGCCGGGTAACGCCGGCGGGTGGACGCGGCCGTGTCCGGCACCGTGACGGCCAGGCCCGCCGCGAGGAGCAGCGTCAGCGCCGCGGCCACCAGGTACGGAGCCCGCCAGCCCAGCCATTCGCCGAGGGTCCCGCTGAAGGTGCGGGCCAGCAGCATGCCGCCGGTCGATCCGCTCAGCAGCGTGCCGAGCACCGCTCCCCGGCGGTCGGCCGCCACCAGACCGGTGGCCAGGGGGCCGACGACCTGCGCGGCCACGGTGGTGAGCCCGACCAGCGCGGCGGCGGCGACGAGCGGCGGCAGAGCCGGCGCGCAGCCCGCGGCGAGCAGGCCGAGGCCGGTGAGGGCGAGCAGGATCACGAGGAACGGGCGGTGCGGGAAACGGTCGCCGAGCGGCACCAGCAGGACGATCCCGGCCGTGTAGCCGGCCTGGGTGGCGGTCACCACCAGGGCGCCCGCGTCGGGAGGCAGGTGCAGCCCGGCGGCGACCAGCGGCGCGATCGCCTGCGGGAAGTAGATGTTGCCCACGGCCACCGCGCAGGTGAGGGCCAGGATCGCGAGCATCCGGCGGCTCATGCCCCGACCACCGACTCACCCCGGCGCTGTCCGGTCATGTCGCTCACGACGACGAATGCGTGGGTCATGGACCGAAGTCCACGCCACGGGCCTTCCGCCGCCAATCGATGTAGCGTATGGCTTAATGATCAGCTTTGAGCTCGGCGTCGAGGATCTCGCGGACACGAGGTTCGCCCTCTCGCCCCTGACCGAGACGGTGCTCAGCCTGCGGGTGCTGCGCGACCCGGGCCTGTCCGCCGTGCATCTCCCGTGGCGCAGATCCGTCATCGGCAGGCTCGGCACGCTCGACACGGACCTGCTGATGTCCTTGGTGGCGGAGAGGTTCACCCTTCCCGATTTCCTGACCCCGAGGCCCGAGGTCTTCGCCCCGGGCTTCGACGAGGAACTGGCGGTGGTGCGCCGGACCCCTCCCGAGTTGGTCCGCCGCGACCTGGCGGTCACGCACGCGCCGGCTCCGCTCCCCGAGCCGCTGCGCGACGCCGCCGCCACCGACGACGCGCCGGTCGTACGGCTCCGGGACGCCGTCTGCGATCTCCTGGCGCGCTACTGGGAGATCGCGGTCAGGCCGATGTGGCCGCAGATGCGGCTGGTGCTGGAGGCCGACATGACCTACCGGGCGCGGCAACTGGCCGTGGGAGGCGCCCGCCTGCTGTTCGCGGGCATGCACCCGAACCTGCGCTGGGACGACGGCGTGCTGCACGTCGACAAGATGATCAGCAGCTTCCGGGGTCGCGGCGGCCGGGGCGTGGGGCTGCTGCTCGTGCCCTCCGTGTTCGCGCACAAGCCCGCGCCCCCGGTCGTCCCGGAGGAGCCTCCCACGCTGGTCTATCCCAGCCGTGGCGTGGCGACGCTCTGGACCCCGGCGCCCGTCGCGGACGAGACCGCTCTCGTGTCGCTTCTCGGCGCGCCGAGGGCGAGGCTGCTCGGCCTCCTCGGCGAGCCGCTGCCCACCGTCGAGATCGCGCGCCGTCTCAGGGTCACCCCGAGCGCCGTGTCCCAGCACCTGCGCGTGCTGTACGCCACGGGCCTGGTCACCCGGGCCCGCGACGGGCGGCAGGTCCTTTACCGGCGCAGTTCCCTGGGCGACACGCTGACCGGCGCGGGCCATCCGCGCGCGCCGTCTCGGCGGAGGAATCAGAACGAACATGACCAAATAGATCGCGATGTCTGTTCACGCGGCATAAACCCTTCGTTGTCGCGATGCACACCCTGCCGCGTCCTTAGCGTGGCTAACTTTCTCCGCTGCCGCACCGATCGCCGAATCCGCGACCGGGCGCCGGCTGCCGAGGAAGGACAGGGATGCGAAAAGGCGACATGCACGGGAGCCCGGCCGTCCGGGCCCGCGGAATCACGAAGTCATTCGGTGACGTGGTCGCACTCGACGGCGTCGACCTCGACGTGGCACGCGGGCAGGTCCACGGCCTGGTCGGCCCGAACGGCGCGGGCAAGACGACGCTCCTCGGCCTGCTGCTGGGCTTGGCGGTCGCGGACGGCGGACGCCTCGAGATCCTCGGTACGCCGGTCGGGCGCACGCTCGCCGTCCCCGACGGCGTCGCGGGCTTCGTGGACGGACCCGGGCTCTATCCCTCGCTCACCGCGCGCCAGAACCTCTCGGCCCTGGCCGCACTGGCCCGGTACGACACCGGTGGCGCCACAGGCGTCGACGACGCGCTTGAGCAGGTCGGGCTCACCGACGTCGCCGACGACCGTGTGCGGGGGTTCTCGCTGGGGATGCGCCAGCGGCTCGGGCTGGCCGCCGCGCTGCTCACCAAGCCGCGCCTGCTCGTCCTCGACGAGCCGGCCAACGGCCTGGACCCCGCGGGCAAGCACCACGTGCACCGCGTCATCACCGGGCTCGCCGCGGACGGGACCGCGGTGGTCCTCTCCAGCCACCGGATGGACGACCTCGCCGCGCTGTGCTCCGAGGTGACCATCCTCGCCGCCGGACGGGTCGTCTTCTCCGGTCCGGTGAGCAAACTCGCCGCCGAGAGCGGCGAGCTCGACTACCGGCTGCTCACCTCCGACCCCGTGGCCGCCCACCGGCTGGCGTCGCAGACGCCCGGGCTCCGCGTCGCGCCCGGCCGCGACCCCGCGGGGCGACCCGACACCGACGTACTCGTGGTCCGCGGGCCCGTGCCGGCCATCGACGAGCTGGTCGTACGGCTGGTGCGAGCCGGTGTGGCGCTCCGGGAGCTGGCACCCGTGGTGACGCCGCTCGAGGCCGCGTTCCTGACCCTGACCGGGACCGGCACCGTACCCACGAAGGCCGATCGGGAGGACCTGTGATGACCGCGACCGCCACCCGGCCCCGGGCCGGCGCCCGGCCGGCGCCCGTGCTGCCCGGCTACCGGTTCGAGTTGGTCAAGCTGCTCTCCCAGTGGCGCATCCGCCTGTTGCTGCTCGCCTGCTGGATCGCCCCGGCGGCCTTCGTGGCCGCCGTGAGCCTGCAGAGCTCGCTCCCCGCCGACACGGTGTTCGGCCGCTGGATGAACGCGACCGGCTGGGCGGGGGCGCTGGTCGTGCTGGACTTCTCGTGCAGCTGGGCGCTCCCGCTGCTGACGGCGCTGGTCGCCGGCGACGTCTTCGCGGCCGAGGACCGGCTGGGCACCTGGCGCCACCTCCTCGTGGCGGTGCGCTCGCCGAAGCGGATCTTCGTGGCGAAGGGCCTCGCCAGCCTGACCGTGCTCCTGCTGCTGGTGGCCGGGCTGGCCGCGTCGGGCATTGTCGGCGGCCTGGCCGCGGCCGGAAACCGGCCGCTCGCCGGCCTGGACGGCCATCTCCTCGCCCCGGCGGACGCCGCCGCCACGGTTATGCTCGCCTGGGTGTGCGTGCTGGCGCCGACGGTGGCGTTCGCCGCCGTCGGGCTCCTCGGCTCGGTGGCCCTGGGCCGCTCGCCGATGGGCCTGCTGATGCCCGCACTGCTCGCCCTGGTGCTGCAGCTCGCCCAGCTCCTCCCGCTGCCGGTGGCGGTGCGGATGGCCCTGCCGAACGGCGCCTTCCTCGCCTGGCGCGGGCTGTTCACCAGCCCGGCGCAGGTGGGCCCCCTCCTCATCGGCCTCGCGGTGAGCCTGGTGTGGGCGGTCACCGCCACCACGCTGGCCTACCGGCTGTTCCTGCGCCGCGACTTCACCGACCTGGCGTACGACGGGTCGGGCCGGCGGGTCGTCGTGGCGGCGATCCTGCCGCTGGCCGCACTGGTCGTCCTCACCGTGGGCGTGATCGCCGTCGCGGCCCCGGCCACGGGCTCGGGGATCGAGAAGGGGAAGCTGCAGGACTCGCTCGCCACGGCGTACGCCCATCTCTACCGGCTGCAGACGCGGGAGCTCCATCGCCCCGACGTCACCGAGGCCCAGCTCGGGGCGTCCGCGTCCTGCGACAAGGGCGGCTCCCCGGTCCCCGACCGGGGACCGGGCAACGACTGGCGGTGTGTCGTGTCCTGGCGCCTCCCCGGCGCGACCGCCGTCGGCTCCGCCATCTACCAGCTCGACGTCACCGCGGACGGGCGGTACGTCGCCGACGGAGACGGACCCAAGGAGGTGAACGGCTACTTCCAGGTGCGCACCCCGGCCGGGGACGCACCCAACCCCCTGTGGCAGTTCGACGGGAACGTCGACCTGCTCGCAAGCACCCCTAAGGAATGATCCATGCACGTCACGCGCCAGCGCGTCACGAAGGTCCCGCTCGGGCTCCTCAACGGACGCACCGGCCGGCGGACCCGCCTCCTCGCGGCCGCCACCGCAACCCTCGTCGTCGCCGGCGGCGGCATCGCCTACGCGTCCACCGACGGATTCGGCACCCAGCAGGTCGGCCAGACCACCGACAAGGGCCTGGTCGTGTCGAGTGACCAGTACATCGACCCCATCGGCGAGCGCCTCGTCATCAACAACGGCAAGATCATGTCGTCCTCGGTCAGCCCGGACGGCACCCACCTCGCGGCCTCGGTCACCGACGGCGGCATGGCGCTCGTCATCGTCGACCTGAAGAACTGGAAGGTGCAGCAGCTCGTCGGCAACAACGCGGCGGCGAACCTGCGCATCAGCGGCAACGACGTGGGCCAGGAAGGCCCGACGTATTCGCCGGACGGTTCGCAGCTGTGGCTGGGCCGGGCCGACGGCTACACCAGGTTCACCGTGAACCCCGACGGCAGCCTCGCCAACCCGACGAACGTCACCATCGCCGCACAGGGCTCGAAGCGCGCTCTGGTGGGTGAGCCGGTGTTCTCCGCCGACGGGACGACCGTGTACGCCGCCGTGAACGGCCAGAACCGCGTGGTCGCCATCGACGCGGCGACCGGGGCCATCCGGCAGAGCTGGGCCGTGGGCAACGCCCCTCGCGACATGGTCGTGGTCGGGACCAAGCTCTACGTGAGCAACGAGGGCGGGCGCCCGGCGAAGCCCGGCGAGACGACGATCAACTCGTACGGCACCCAGGTGCCGGCCGACCCGGACACCGGCGCCACCACCACCGGCACGGTCAGCGTCATCGACCTGGCGAACCCTGCCGCCGCCCCCGCGAGCATCGACGTCGGCCTGCACCCGACCGCCCTGTACGCCAAGAACGGCGCGCTGTTCGTCACCAACACCGCCACCAACGACGTGTCGGTCATCGACACCTCCAGCGACAAGGTCGTCCAGACCATCGCGACCCAGCCGTGGCCGGAGGCCTCGGTGGGTTACGAGCCCGACGCGGTGACGCTCACCGACGACGGGCACCTGCTGGTGACGCTCGGCCGCGCCAACGCGGTCGCCGTCTACCGTTACACGACGCCGCAGGAGCCGGTCGGCTACGTCGGCCTGCTCCCGACGGACTACTTCCCCGCGGAGATCACCACCGTCGGTGACGACGTGCTGGTCTCCAACACCCGTGGCATCGACGCCCGCCGCCCCACGAGCAGCGCCGGGCACGGCACCCACGACACGACGTCGAGCCTGCAGCGGTTCACACTGCCGGACGACAAGGAGATCGCGAAGTACACGGCCCGGGTCTTCGCGCAGAACGGCTGGGGCAAGAACGACGTCAAGAAGGCCGAGGGCAACAAGCAGAAGGCAGTGCCGGTTCCGAAGCGTCTCGGCGACCCCTCGACGATCAAGCACGTCTTCCTGATCGTCAAGGAGAACCGGACCTACGACCAGGTCTTCGGTGACATGCCGCAGGGCAACGGCGACCCGTCGCTGGCCCAGTACGGCGAGAACGTGACGCCGAACCAGCACGCGCTGGCGCGTCAGTTCGGCCTGTACGACAACACCTACGACATCGGCACCAACTCGGCCGAGGGCCACAACTGGCTGATGCAGGCCGACAACCCGGAGTACACCGAGTCCTCGGCCGGCGAGTACCTGCGCAGCTACGACACCGAGGACGACGCTCTCGGCCACCAGCGGACCGGCTTCCTGTGGACCGGCGCGCAGGCGGCGGGCAAGACCGTGCGAAACTTCGGCGAGTTCCACCAGTTCCTGACCAAGCCGTCCGGCGCGACCTGGCAGAACCTGTACTGCGACACCAGGAACATGGAGGCGACCGGCCAGGACACCGCCTACACCCTGAACTCGTCCTCGCCGATCCCATCGCTCAACGACGTGTCGGTGCACGGCTTCCCGAAGTTCGACACCAGCGTCCCGGACATCTACCGGTACGAGATCTGGAAGCGTGACTTCGCGGCCAACGGGCCGGCGAACCTGAACATGTTCTGGCTCTCCAGCGACCACACCGGCGGCCCGCCGAACGGGGCCGCCCAGGTCGCCGACAACGACCTGGCCGTCGGCAAGATCGTCGACACCATCTCGCACAGCAAATACTGGAAGGACTCCGCGATCTTCGTCGTCGAGGACGACTCCCAGAACGGCCTCGACCACGTCGACGGCCACCGTGCCCCGATCCAGATCATCAGCCCCTGGGCCAAGCACGGCACCGTGGACAGCCACTACTACACCCAGATCACCATGATCCGCACAATCGAGCAGATCCTCGGGATCCAGCCGATGAACCAGAAGGACAGCGCCGCCACCCCGATGGCCGCGGCCTTCACCGGCAAGCCCGACTACACGCCGTTCACCGCCCTGCCGAACCGCACGTCGCTGACGCTGGGCCTGTCGGGCTCCAACCTGCCGTCCTGCGGTGCGGACACCCCGGCGCCGCAGAACTCGGCTGCTGCGGCGGCGCCGTCGGCGAAGGTGCCCAAGGACAAGCAGGAGATCGCGACGAAGTGGGGCGCCTGGAAGTCGCACCAGTCGTTCAACGGGCCCAACGCCAGGGCCGACTCCGGGAACCCCGAGCAGATGAATCGCTTCTCGTGGTACGAGGCGCACGACTACAAGAAGCCCTACCCGGGTGACGACGAGATCTACGCGCCGGACCAGGTGCCGGGCGCCTACATCCCGTCGTCGGACAACGACGGCTGACGCGGGCTGATCAGACGGAAGGGCCCTTGACCGGCGTCACCGCCGGCCAGGGGCCTCTTCCGTCCCCCGCACGGGCGGCAGGCCGGCCGGGCGACACGTCCGCGCGAGCCGCGTCACCGCCGCGCCCGCGCGTCGCTGCCCGTCTTGGCCTGGAGAAGTTCGGTGAACAGGTTCTCCCACTGCGGCATGACGTTCTCCGGGGCGTACTCCCTGGCGGTGGCCGCCGCGGCGGCGCCCATGCGCAGCCGGAGGTCGCGGTCGGCGATGAGCCGGTTGAGCGCCGCGGCGAGGGCGTCCACGTCCTCACAGGGCACCAGGACGCCGTCGGTCCCGTCGGTGAGCACGTCACGGGGGCCGGTCGGGCAGTCGAAGGCCACGATCGGCAGCGCGTGGGTCATCGCCTCGATCATGACCATCGGCAGGCCTTCGAAGCGGCTGCTCAGTGCGTAGATCGAGGCCCGGGCGAGTTCGTCGTCGAGGCGGTTGGTGCGGCCCATCAACGTCACGTGCGCGGACAGGCCGTGCTCACGGATCAGCGCGCGCAGGGCGGCCTTCCTCGGGCCGGTGCCGAAGACGCGCAGGCGCCACTCCGGATGCTCCTTCACCACCTGGGCGAACGCCGGGAGCAGCAGGTCGAAGCCCTTCTGCCTGACCAGGCGGCCGGCGGCGACCACGACGGGGTGCTCCTGCCGGGACGGCACCTGGTTCACCGCGTGCACCGCGTTCGGGATCCGCACGATCCTCGTGCCGGGCAGCGCGCGCTCGTACTCACGCCGGTCGCCGGCCGTCAGCACGGCGATCGCGTCGAACGCGCCGTAGTGCCGGACGATCTCCTCGCGCAGCGCGCCGGGATAGGTGCCGAGGTTCATGTGCTCCTGCGCCACCCGCACGACGTTCCCGGAGGCGCGGCGCGCGGAGATGAGGTTCAGCGCCGGGCGCGTGGTGACGAGGACCCCGTCGTCCACCGAGGCGACGTAGTCGATGACCGCCTTCTCGACCCGCTCGGTGAAGTAGCCCGCGGCGAACTCGCCGTACGGCACGATCTTGCCGCGCAGCCGCCGCCACACGCGCCGGCCGAGGGAGTCGGCCTGTACGCCGGTCCGCTGGTCCACGAGTGTGGTGAGCGCGACGTCGGGATGCAGGCGGAACTGCGGCTCGTCACGGCGGCGCACCACGCTGACGATCTCCACCTCGTGGCCCAGCGCGGCCATCGCGTTCGCCTGGTTGACCACGGTGCGGATCGTGCCGCCCATGCCGTAGGCGTGCAGGAGCAGGTAACGGATCCTCATCGGACCTCCTCCTTCGGGAGGTAGCCCCAGCTGCGGCAGATGGGTTTGAGCAGGTCGGGTATCTCGTCCGGCCCGGGCAGGTCGCGTCCCGGCTGCACGGTGCCCGACCGGATCTTGTCGCTCCAGTCGCCCAGGCCCTTCTGCACCACCTTCTGCTCGCCGTACGCCAGCATTCCGGGCTCCCACTCCACCTCGAGAAAGTCGCAGATGGCGCGGGTCGTCTTCTCCGGCTCGGCGGTCAGGTCCTCGTACCGCACGGTCAGGCCGGTGAGCGCCTTCCTGGCCCGCTGCACCGCCTTCATGTAGCGCAGCGCGTCGGCGGCGGCCTCCTCCCGGGTGCGCTTGACGGGGTCGGCCTCATACCACGAGGCGGCGATGGAGGCGGGATGGCGCAGCAGGAAGACGTAGCGGGCGTCGGGCCAGCAGGCGGAGATCCGGGCGTACGCGAAGGCGTTGGCGGGGGTCTTGTCCACGATGGTCCGCTTGCCGCCCCGCACGAGTTCGCGGTGGAGCACCCGGTCCCACAGCATGTGCTCCAGGTCGGCCTGGTTGTGACCGAGCGCCTCCATTGCCTTGCGGGCCAGTGGCGTGCCGAACCCGACGGTCAGCCGCCTGACGTGCAGCTCGTGCGGGGCGTGCAGTTCGGGGTGGGCGTTCAGGACCGACCGCAGCAGGGTGGAGCCCGACCGCACCGGGGACATGATGAACACCGGCGCGACCAGAAGGCGGTCGGTGCGAGGGTCGGCGGGAGGACGCACCATTTCCTCCGGCGCCGGAGCCGGGGCGGGGCCGGCGGGCGAGGACTGGGCGGCGGGCCGGACGCGGGTGAGCTGGACTCCTGTGAATTTTACGAGTGCGCCGTTGATCCTCCGCTGCCATGTCATGGCCCGCGAGATTACCGGGGCTTCCGGGGAAATCCCTGAGAATCCACCCCCTGCTCACCTGTGACCCCGCCATGTCTCACCAGGTGGCTTGCGGCCGCCGCGCGGTCAGCCATCGGCGGGCCGCGTCCAGGTGGGCGTCGCCCAGCCCGTCCCTGGGGTCGACGGCCACCACCAGGAACTCGCCGACGCCCGGATGGCCGCGCAGAAACTCCAGATCGGCCGGGCCGAGATCGTCGTCGAACCACACGAACGGCCGGCCCCGGACGTACTCGGCGACGTGCCAGGTCTTGATGTTCACGCCGGGCGGGCGGGGTGGGTCGCCGTCGATCGGGATCACCGGCAGCGGGGGCAGCCCGATCCTGGGGCCGATCTCCTCGTTGGCGCGCTCGCCCCAGGTCGTCGCCCAGGTCAGCGCCGCGCCGGTCTCCCGGCGCAGCGCGGTCAGCTTGGCGCCGTGCCGGGGATCGAGCAGCAGGCGGAACCACTCGCCCTCCGCCACGCATTCGAAGCGGCGGAAGCGCGGCGAGGAGCGCCGCGCGGGGTTGAGCACCCCGTCGACGTCCAGCAGCAGCAGCGTCCCGTCCATCACGGCCATCATCCCGCCGTCCGGGTCCGCTCCTCCACCCCGAACGCGCAGGTGCGACAACGCGAAACCGGACCCGGCCGGACATCGTCCGAACCGGATCCGGTTTCGTCAGGGGTAAGGGATCAGCTGCAGGTGACCGACGGGGTGGCCGCGCTGCCGTTGGCGGTGAAGCCGAAGGTGGTGGACGAGCCGGCCGCGATGGAGCCGTTGTAGGGCGCGTTGCGGACGGTCACGCTGGAGCCGGACACGCTCTGCGTGCCGTTCCACAGGCTGCTGATGCTCTGCCCGCCGGGCCAGGTCCAGTTCACGGTCCAGCCGTTGACCGCCGAGCTGCCGGCGCTGACCGTGACCTCGGACTGGAAGCCGCCGGGCCAGGAGTTGATCGTACGCATCGTCGCGCTGCACCCGCCCGGCTGCGGCGAGGTGGCCGGGCGACGGGGCTGACCGGGGCGGTGGCGGTGGGGCG
>NZ_MWJN01000074.1:0-44645 GCF_002027145.1 Microbispora sp. GKU 823
GCACAATCATCGGCAGGGGCTGGACAGGCGTCGGCACAGGCACGGGCAGCACAGGCTGGGCAGGCGTCGGCACAGGCATGGCCGGCACAGGCGTCGACACAGGCTGGACAGTCATCGGCGCAGACACGGTCGGCACAGGCATGGTCAGCGCGGGCATGGTCGGTGCCGGAGATACGGGTGGAGCTGACTACCCTCCTCGGTCTCGATGAGCACCCGGCCCACTTGCCCGGCTGGGGCATGGTCCACGCCGCTCAGGCCCGCCAGATCGTCGCGTCCATGCTCGCCGGGCAATGGCGATATGTCGTCTGTGCCGACAATGGGCATTTGCTGCTGACCGGCATCACCGGGCGGCGCCCGTGCCCGCCCGCGCAACGACCCGCACGCGATGCGCGGCGCGGCGGCATCGTCGAGCTTCAGGTCACCCTCTCCCAAGTTCGCGAACTGGCCGCCGCACCCGGCATCACCGGCGTCTGGGCCCCGCTGGTCGCCGACCTGGCCCGTCATGCCCAGCTCGCTGAGACCGGCAGCCGGACACCGGCCGCCCCGGCACTCGTTCACCTGATGCGGCTGAGTCGGCCGAATCGGCCGGTCGACGGCATGCCGGTGCGGCCTTACGCCGATACGTCCAGATTCGGGGCCGGGTCTGCTCCTGGCCGGGCTGCCGCATGCCCGCCACCCGGACGACCAGGACCACATCCATGCCTGGGCCGACGACGGCGCCACCACTGCCGACAACCTCCACCTGGCCTGCCGCCACGATCACCGCGCCAGGCACCTCGGCGGCTGGCGGGTCACCGCGGCGGGACCCCACGTGATCGTCTGGACCAGCCCGCTCGGACACCCCTACCCCAGCCCGCTGCCGAAGATCACCAGCCTGTCCCCCAACCCCGGCCCCGTAACTGGCCCGACGCCCCGCCCGGACGCCTGCCCGCCGACCTCCCCGGAGCATCGGACACGATCATGGTTCCACCAAGCCCTCCTCCGCCCCGCAGCGGCGGACATGACGGCACGACCAGCGGTGAGGCGGACGGCGAAGCCGGAGCAACGTCCTTCAGCACCCACCTCGACGTGCCGCCGTATTGAACGCCACATCTGTTTGGCACCGGCCCTCGCCACACCGGTGTCGATGGCTCGGTTCCAAAGCCGGACCACCGACGCCGACACCAGCACCAGCACCGAAACCGGCACCGGCACCGGCACCAAGATCGACACCGGCACGGGTCGCATGGATCGCAGGGACGGCCCGCAGGGTCGCAGGGGTCGCAGGGACGGCCCGCAGGGTCGCAGGGGTCGCAGGGACGGCCCGCAGGGGTCGCAGGGGTCGCACAGTCGACACATGTCGCAGCGATCGGCAAGGGTCGCAGGGGGCGGCACGGATGGCACCGGTCAGCACGGATCGGCAGGGGCCGGCAGGGGCCGGCACGGACATTAGGGATCTCCCTACTGTGCACCGTCCGCGCGGAGGATCAGGCTCTGACCATGGAATCACCGATCCTTTCGTACGCCGACGAGGTCTGGCGTGGTTCGGTGCGCCCCGAGGACGTGCCCTACGCGGAGTTGCGCCGCGACGGAGTGCAGGAGATCGCCTACGGCGTGGCGATGTGGCCGGCGTGCGGCAACGTGTACGTGGTCCGTGGCGAGGACGGGCTGGGTCTCTTCGACACGGGCGACGCCCACGAGGCCGAGCATTCGTACCGCGCGATCAGGAAGTGGTCGGCCGAGCCGCTCAAATACGCGATCTTCTCCCGCAGCCGAGCCGACCGGCTGGCCGGGATGGAGGAGTTCGATGCCGAGCCGAGCCCTCGCCCGCTGGTGGTGGCGCAGGAGGGGCTGGCCCGCAGGCTCACCCAGCACGGCAGGACGGCCGGCTACAACGCGGTCGTCGACCTGCGCGAGCAGGGCTTCCCCCGGATGGTCTGGCCGCCGCCGCAGCGGCTCCCCGACCTGACCTACCGCGACCGGCTGTCCCTGTCGCTGGGAGACGTCACCTTCCAGCTCACCCACGCCCGTGGTGACACCGACGACGCCACCTGGGCGTTCCTGCCCGAGCGGGGCGTGCTGCTGACCGGCGACCTGTTCGCCTGGACGGTCCCCGGGGCGGGCGACCCACAGCGGATCCAGCGCTATCCGGACGACTGGGCGGTGGCGCTGCGGACCATGGCCGCACTCGACGCCGACCTGCTGCTCCCCGGGCGTGGGCTGCCGATCCGCGGAGCCGCCCGGGTGCGCCGGGCGCTCACCGACACGGCCGACTATCTCGACAGCCTGGTGGAGCAGACGCTCGACCTGATGAACGCCGGCGCCCGCCTGGACGAGATCCTGCACTCGGTCAAGCCGCCGCCCGCGCTCGCCGGGCGGCCTTATCTCCGTGAGCGTCACGACGAGCCCGAGTTCATCGTCCGCAACATCTGGCGGCTGCACGGCGGCTGGCACGACGGCAACCCCGCCAACCTCAAGCCCGCGCCGGACGCCGTGTTCGCCCGCGCGGTCGCCGAGCTGTCGGCAGGCGCGGCATCGGTCGCGGGACGGCCGTCGCCGCGGCGGCCGACGGCGACCTGCGCCTGGCCTGCCAGCTCGCCGAACTTGCCGCGCAGGCCGAGCCCGAGAACCGCAGGGTGCACGAGATCAGGGCCCTCGTCTACGCGATGCGGGTCCAGCAGGAGCGCGGTTCGATCGCACGCGGCGTGTACGCCTGGGCCGCCGCCGAGTCACGCAGCAAGACCACCGGCATGGATCTGCTCGACGTCTACCACGACGTCGCGGAGGGCCGGATGTGGTGGCTGCCGGAGCAAGGCCAAGTGAGCCGACCGAAGTGAACCGACCGGACTGAAATGGCCGAACGGCCGGCGGGCGCGTGGAGGGGAGTGCCCGCCGGCCCTGCCGGTAGCCTTCTTTCTGTGCTTGAACAGATCACGGCGACCCGGTACGTCGCGCCCCTGCGCGAGGGCGGGTCGCTGCCCGGAGTCGTCGAAGCCGACGACCTCGGCACGTACGTCGTCAAGTTCCGCGGTGCGGGGCAGGGGCGGCGGGTACTCGTCGCCGAGATCATCTGCGCCGAACTCGCCAGGCGGCTCGGCTTCGCCACGCCGGAGCTCAAGGTCATCGACCTCGACCCGCAACTCGGCGTCCGCGAGCCCGACGAGGAGATCCAGGACCTGCTCACCGCGAGCGCCGGGCACAACCTCGCGATCGACTTCCTGCCGGGAGCGCTCGGCTTCGACCCGCTCGCCTGGGAGCCCGACGCCGAGTTCGCCTCCCGGGTGCTGTGGTTCGACGCCTTCGTCCACAACGTCGACCGGAGCTGGCGCAACCCGAATCTGCTCGTCTGGCACGGCGGGGTGTGGCTGATCGACCACGGCGCGGCCCTGTGGTTCCACCACAACTGGCCGACGGCCGACCCGCGCCGGCGGTTCGACGGCCGCGACCACGTGCTCGCGCCGTTCGCGACGAAGCTGGAGCAGGCCGACGCGGACCTGGCCGGGCTCGTCACCCGCCCGCTGCTCGACGAGGTGACCGCGCTGGTGCCGGACGAGTGGCTGGAGGGCGAGCCGGGCTTCGCCGACGCGCAGGCCGTACGGCGGGCCTACACCGAGCACCTGCTCGCCCGGGTCGCCGGGCCCCGCGACTGGCTACCGGACCCCGCCGGCGACACCGCCACGGCTTCCGCACCGCGCCGCGGCGAGCGGAGCGCGACGATCGGCGGTTTCTGGCGTGCGGCGCGAGAGGGCGGCCGATGAGCGACCTGGACGTCTACGAGTACGCGGTGATCCGCGTGGTGCCGAGCGTGGAGCGGGGCGAACTGGTCAACGCCGGGGTCATCCTCTACTGCCAGCCGCGCGGCTATCTGTGCGCGCGGATCGAGCTGGACGAGGCCCGGCTGCTGGCGCTGGGCGGGCCGGTGGACCTGCCCGGCGTACGGCTCGCCCTGGCCGCCTACGAGCGGGCGTGCGGCGAGGAGGCGGGCCCCCTGTGCGGGGAGCCGCTGGGCGCCCGGTTCCGCTGGCTCACCGCGCCGCGCAGCACGGTCGTGCAGACCGGGCCGGTGCACGCCGGGCTGACCGGCGACCCCGCGTCCGAGCTGGACCATCTGCTGACCCGGCTGGTGCGACCGGCGCAGGCCGGCCTCAACGCTCAGAACAGCAACGCTCAGAACAGACGCGCTCAGAACAGCAACGCTCAGAACAGCACGGACATGAACGTGTCGACCTCCCGGAAGCCCACCTTGCGGTAGACGGCCCTGGCCGGGAGGTTGAAGTCGTTCACGTAGAGGGTCACGACCGGGGCGAAGTACTTCAGCGCCTGCTCGACCACGGCGGCCATGCCGGCCGCGGCGTGGCCGCGCCCGCGCAGGTCGGGGTGGACCCACACGCCCTGGATCTGGCACGCCTGCGGCGTCACCGCGCCGATCTCGGCCTTGAAGACCACTTGGCCGTCGTCGATGCGCGCGTACGACCGCCCGATGCGGATGAGCTCGGCGACCCTGGACCGGTAGAGCGCTCCACCATCGCCGTTGTCCGGCGAGACGCCCACCTCTTCGGTGAACATCGCCACGCAGGCGGGCAGCAGGATGCCGAACTCCTCGGGGCGGACCCTCCGTACGAGCGGGTCCGGCTCGACGGCGGGCGCGGAACTCGTGGCCATGACCGGCTGGGCCCACCGGATCGCCCGGGCGCCGCCCCAGTGCGGCTCCAGCCGCTCCCAGAGCTGTTCCACCGCGCCGGCCGGGCCGACGATGGACGAGCAGCGACGGCCCTGCTTGCGCGCCCGGTCGGCGAAGGCGTGTACGGCCTCGCGGGTGGCGTTCACGGGCACCAGGTTGGCCCCCGCGTAGCACAGGGACACCAGTCCCCCGCGCGGGCCGTAGCCCCACATCTGACCGCCGAGCCGTGAAGGGCTGAGGCCGACGGCCCTGACCCGGGCCGCTACGAACACATTGGCGACCGGATCGGTGTCGAGGAGCGCCAGCACCTCGTCACGATCGCTGTCGTCGAGCACGCGCGACGCCGATGTTCGCAGCATCACGGGCCCAGCCTACGCGAACGGTTCGCGTTTGGGAGGTATCGGCCCGGCCTGGCTCACCGCCCCACGGCAGAGACGTGGGACGCCGTTCCGGGCGCACCCGCCGCGACCTTCATCAGCGCGGCCCGCGGCTCCGGCTCGCCCGGGCAGGTCGCGTCGGCGCCCCGCGTGCCCTTGCGCAGCGGCAACAGCGCCGCGTCGCGCAGGTAGGCCGCCAGTTGACGGTCCGCGCAGGCGTTCCCGGCGAGCGACACGCCGTGGTTGCCGCCGCCCGAGGTGAGCAGGCGCGCGGTCGGGAACAGGCGGCGCATGCGCAGCGCCCCCTCGTACGGCGTGGCGGCGTCGCGCTCGGCCTGGATCAGCAGGACGGGCGGCAGGTGCGAC
Organism: Microbispora sp. GKU 823; assembly: GCF_002027145.1. Lineage (NCBI taxonomy): Bacteria > Bacillati > Actinomycetota > Actinomycetes > Streptosporangiales > Streptosporangiaceae > Microbispora > Microbispora sp. GKU 823. The sequence continues at coordinate 5,404 of NZ_MWJN01000074.1, forward strand.
GTGCCCACCTTGACCGGCGTGCCGCCCTTCTCCGGCCAGAAGGCGCACGGCGCGTTGTAGACGGCGTTGGGCCAGGCCATGAACGGCGCCTCGGTGTGCGCCCGGCGCGTGTCGGCCCGCCAGCGGTCCCAGGACCGGGGCCAGGCCGCGTCGCGGCACTCCACCCCCAGGTAGACCGCGTAGGAGTTCTCCTCCTCCGCGTCGATCTCGGCCTCCAGGTGGAAAAGCTTCACCAGGACGGAGGGGTCGCCGTCGCGGACGTAGGTCGAGAAGGCGGCGCCGAGGTACGGCCAGAGCCGGTCGCTGTAGGCGCCGTTGGAGAAGACGTCGTCCAGTTCGCTCGGGCCCACGACCCCGCCCGCGGGCCTGTCGTGCAGGCGGGAGCGCATGGAGTACCACGCGAAGGACACCGCCGCCTGCGTCTTGCCCAGCTTGTAGACGTCGTCGTGCTCGGCCACCCAGGCGAGGAAGTCGCGGTGCCGCCGGTCGAAGCTGTGGTCCTGGGCGATGTTGGCCTCGTACCAGACGCCGTCGGGGTCCACCACGCTGTCGAGCACCAACCGGCGCACCCGCTGCGGGAACAGGGTGGCGTAGACCGCCCCCAGGTAGGTGCCGTACGAGTAGCCGAGGTAGCTGATCTTCTCCTCGCCGAGCGCCGCGCGCACCGCGTCCATGTCCCGCGCGGAGTTCTCGGTGGTCAGGTAGGGCAGGAACCAGGCCCAGCGGTTGCCGCAGCCCTCGGCGTACTGCCTGGCCCGGCCGACCAGCACCTGTTCCTCGGCGTCGTTCCTCGGCACGTTGTCGGGACGGGGCGGCGCGTAGAAGCGGGCCGGGTCCACGCACGACATGGCGGGCTGGCTGGGCGCCACCCCGCGCGGCGCGAAACCGATGATGTCGAACCGCGCCGCGACGTCCTTCGGCAGCCGCGCCGCGACGTACCTGGCCAGGCTGAGCCCCTCGCCGCCCGGCCCGCCGGGGTTGACCAGCAGGGCGCCGAGGTGGTTGCCGTCACGTGAGGCGGTGCCCTTGATGCGATTGAGCGCCAGCGTGATCTGCTGGCCGTACGGCTCGCGGTAGTCGAGCGGGACCCGCAGCTCCGCGCACTCCTGCACCGGCTCCCGCCGGTCGCCCGGCGGGCCGGCCCGCATCGGCCGGATCCGGCGGGCCGAGCCGAGGCCGAGCAGGCCGCCGGAGGCCGAGTTCGTCTCCGGCGGGCACTGCTTCCATTCGAGCGGACGCTGCGGCGGGCCCCAGTGCCCCGTCCGGTCCGATCCGGCGGCCACCCCTTCCGGCCCGACCAGTCCGGCGACCAGCGTCGCGATGCCCGCGACCACACCAACGACCCGCTTCACCGCATAGCTCCTCTGCTTCCGAACAGCAGAGGAAAGCTTCGCGATGTGGTCGGCCGAGCACGGACCGTACTACCCGATCATTGCCATTGTGTAGTCAGAGCATTGCGATATGTAATGCCGGGGTCAGCGGACGACGACCTCCGGACCGGTGGCCTCGTCGTCGAGGTCCACGTCGACGCCCATCTCCTCGGCCAGGCGCAGGGCCTCCTCGATGAGGGTCTCGACGATCTGCGACTCGGGGACGGTCTTGATGACCTCGCCCTTCACGAAGATCTGGCCCTTGCCGTTGCCGGAGGCGACGCCGAGGTCGGCCTCCCTGGCCTCGCCGGGGCCGTTGACCACACAGCCCATGACGGCCACGCGCAGCGGCACCTTGAGCCCGGTCAGCCCGGCCTGCACCTGCTCGGCGAGGGTGTACACGTCCACCTGGGCCCGGCCGCAGGACGGGCAGGAGACGATCTCCAGGCCGCGCTCGCGCAGGCCGAGCGACTCGAGGATCTGCGTGCCGACCTTGACCTCCTCGACCGGAGGCGCCGACAGCGACACCCGGATGGTGTCGCCGATCCCCTCAGCCAGCAGCGCGCCGAACGCCACCGCCGACTTGATCGTGCCCTGGAAGGCCGGTCCCGCCTCGGTCACGCCGAGGTGCAGCGGGTAGTCGCAGCGCTGGGCGAGCAGCCGGTACGCCTGGATCATGACGACCGGGTCGTTGTGCTTCACCGAGATCTTGATGTCGCGGAAGCCGTGCTCCTCGAACAGGGAGCACTCCCACAGCGCCGACTCGACCAGGGCCTCCGGGGTGGCCTTGCCGTACTTCTGCAGCAGGCGCGGGTCGAGCGAGCCCGCGTTGACGCCGATCCTGATCGGCACGCCGGCGTCGGAGGCGGCGCGGGCGATCTCGCCGACCTTGTCGTCGAACTTCTTGATGTTCCCGGGGTTCACCCGGACGGCCGCGCATCCGGCCTCGATCGCCGCGAAGACGTATTTGGGCTGAAAATGGATGTCGGCGATGACCGGGATCTTGGACTTCCTCGCGATGGCCGGCAGCGCGTCGGCGTCGTCCTGCGAGGGGACCGCGACCCGGACGATCTGACAGCCCGCCGCGGTGAGCTCCGCGATCTGCTGCAGGGTGGCGTTGACGTCGGCGGTCAGCGTGGTGGTCATGGACTGCACCGAGACCGGCGCGTCCCCGCCGACGGGGACCGAGCCGACCATGATCTGACGTGACACCCGCCGCTTGGCGATCGGCTGGGTCCGTACGGCGGGAATCCCGAGATCAACAGACATTTCTGCACCTTGTGTAATAGGCGACACCCGATGGAGGGGCCCTCCCAGTCTAAGGAGTGCCGAGAGGGCGGACGGCCCGAAACCTTTTCACGACGAATGAAGGTTTCATGACCCGCGACTGAAGGAAGAGCCGTCACCTGCGCGGACGGGCGCCGTGGCCGCGGACGGGTGGGCAGGCGGCGGAGGCCGACCTAAAGTCCGAATCGCGTGAGCGCTCTCGCACCACCTGGTCGGTAAGTCAACGGCTGTCCCCCCGGGCCGACGTGCTCGCGCCGTCGGCGGTGCCGTGCTGCACCACGAGTGCGGCAGCCATGACCACGCGAAAGGGTAGCCCGTGGGTAGACCACGAAGAAGACCAACGAAAGCGATGATCGGGCTGATCGTCGCCGCGCTGTCCGCCCTCGTCTCCGCCGTCGTGCTCGCCTCCCCGGCGTCCGCGCACGGCGCGATGATGACGCCGGGCAGCCGTACGTACCTGTGCTGGAAGGACGGCCTGACCCAGAACGGCGCCATCCAGCCGAAGAACCCGGCCTGCGCGGCCGCGGTCGCGAAGAGCGGGGTCAACGCGCTGTACAACTGGTTCGCCGTGCTGCGGTCGGACGGCGCGGGCCGCATGTCCGGCTTCATCCCGGACGGCCAGCTGTGCAGCGGCGGCGCCGTCGTGTACGACTTCAGCGGCTTCGACCTCGCCCGCGACGACTGGCCGGTCACCCACCTCACGTCCGGGGCGACCATCCAGATGCGGTACAACAAGTGGGCCGCCCACCCGGGCACGTTCCGGTCGTACATCACGAAGGACTCCTGGAGCCCCACCCGCCCGCTGGCGTGGAGCGACCTGGAGTCCGTGCCCTTCGACAGCGTCACCGACCCGCCGAGCGTCGGCTCGCCGGGCAACGCGGACTCCTACTACTACTGGAACGCGAAGCTGCCGTCCGGCAAGTCCGGCCGCCACATCATCTACTCGGTGTGGCAGCGCTCGGACAGCAACGAGACGTTCTACAACTGCTCGGACGTCGTCTTCGACGGCGGCAACGGCGAGGTGACCGGCGTCGGCGACCCGGGCAACCCGCCCACCAGCCCGAGCCCCAGCCCGGCCGTCTCCCCGTCGCCGACCCGCAGCCCCAACACCTCGCCCAGCCCGTCGCCCAGCGCGTCTCCCAGCCCGTCGACGAGCCCGACCGGCGGCCCCGGCGGCTGCTCGGCCACCTACAAGGTCGCCAGCTCGTGGGGCAGCGGCTTCCAGGGTGAGGTGACGGTGAAGGCCGGCTCCTCGTCCATCGGCGGCTGGACTGTCAAGTGGACCCAGCCGAGCGGCGTCACGATCACGCAGGTCTGGAACGGCACGCTCAGTCAGTCCGGTAGCGACGTCAGCGTGAAGAACGTGAGCTACAACGGCAGCCTGGGCGCCGGCGCCTCGACCACGTTCGGCTTCCTGGCCAACGGGTCGAGCGGCAGCACCCCGTCGCTGACCTGCTCGGCGGCCTGACCCCGCCGCCCGCCGGCGCGACCCGCCTGACCCGGGTCGCGCCAAGGGCAGGGAGTGTCCGGCGAATCAGCTCGTCAGCTCGGCCGCCCGCGCCCTCGCCCACGCGTCCGCCGTGAGGACCTCCTCCACGGACGCCGCCGGGCCGGGGGTGTGGGCGGCCACCACGCGTTCCACCGTGTCCACGATGCCGAGGAACGGCAGGGCGCCCTTCAGGAACGCCTCCACGCACACCTCGTTCGCCGCGTTGTAGACCGCCGGCGCCGTGCCGCCCAGGGCGCCCACGTGGCGGGCCAGCGCGACCGACGGGAACGCCTCGTCGTCGAGCGGCTCGAAGGTCCAGGTGTGGGCGGTGGTCCAGTCGACCGCACGGGCCGCGCCGGGCACCCGCTCGGGGTAGGCCAGCGCGAGCGAGATAGGCAGCCGCATGTCGGGCGGGCTCGCCTGCGCGACCGTCGAGCCGTCGGCGAACTCCACCATCGAGTGGATGATCGACTGCGGGTGGACCACCACCTCGATCCGGTCGAACCCGATGTCGAACAGCAGATGGGCCTCGATCACCTCCAGGCCCTTGTTCACGAGCGTCGCCGAGTTCACCGTGATGACCGGGCCCATGCTCCAGGTCGGGTGGTTCAGCGCCATCTCCGGCGTCACGTCCGTCAGCTCGGCCCGCTTCCTGCCGCGGAACGGGCCGCCGCTCGCCGTCACCACCAGCCGCCGTACGGCCGCCGGGTCGGCCCCGCCCGGCCCGGCCGCCCACAGGCACTGGGCGAGCGCGGAGTGCTCGGAGTCCACCGGGATCATCTGCCCCGGCCCGGCCAGGCGCTTGACCAGCGGGCCGCCCACGATCAACGACTCCTTGTTGGCCAGCGCGAGCACCCGGCCCGCCTCGAGGGCGGCGAGCGTGGAGGTCAGCCCCAGGGCCCCGGTGATGCCGTTGAGCACGATGTCGCAGGGCGACGCCGCGACCTCCGCCACCCCCTCCGGGCCCGCCAGCACCCTCGCCCGCGCGCCCGCCGCCGCCAGGGCCTCGCGCAGCGCCGGTACGGCCGCCGGGTCGGCGACCGCCACCGCCTCGACCCCGAAGTCGGCCGCCTGCCTCGCCAGCAGGTCGACCCTGCCGCCCCCCGCGGCGAGCGCGGTCACGCGGAACCGCCCGGGAGCGTTGGCGACGACGTCGAGAGCCTGGGTGCCGATGGAGCCGGTCGAACCCAGCACGACGACAGACCGGGGCTGCGGCAGGGATTGGGAGCTCATTCCCTCATTGTCGCCGAGGCGGCCCGCGGGCCCGCAACGGCACGGCTCGTACGCGGAGCGGCCGGAGCCGAGGAGGGAGGTGCTGCGCAGAAGATGCTGAGGAGAAACAAGCACATATATGACCGAATCTGCCCATAACCGTATAGGCAGATTGCGAGAAATCCGGTCGAAGGCGTCGCTACTTTCCCGCGTCAGGACATCCCGACACGCCTCAGGAATCCCGACACGGAGGTAGGCATGCACCCCACGGCACGACGTCTCGCCGTTCTCTCGGTCCCCGCCCTCGCGGCGGCGGGGGCGATGCTCCCCGCCGCGCACGGCGCCGCGGCGGCCGTGACGGGAACCGTCACGCGGTCGGCCGCCGCCGGTCCCAGGCCCGCCGTTCACGAGGCGGCCGACACGACGACCGAGCAGCGTACGGTCAAGAAGTTCTGGACGGTCGCACGCATGGAGGCGGCCGAGCCGCTGGACGCCCCCGGCACCGGCGACCGGCACTTCGCGGCATCCGGCTCCGCTCCCGGCTCCGCGTCCGGTTCTGCGCCCGCCGACGCGTCCGCGGCACGGCCCGCGACGGTCGCCCCCACCCTCACCGCCGCCACGGGCACGGCCTATGCCTCGTCGCGGACCTCCGGCTCCTCCTGGACGGCGGGCGGGACGGTGGTGAAGACGACAGGGAGGGTGTTCTTCACGGTCACGGCCGGTTCGGACGCCGGGCGGAACGCCTCCTGCTCGGGCACCGCCGTCACCAGCGCCAACAAGAGCGTGGTCATCACCGCGGGGCACTGCGTGAAACTGAACGGCGCCTTCCACGCCAACTGGGTCTTCGTCCCCGGCTACGACCAGGGCAACCGGCCCGACGGCACCTGGCCGGCGACCACCCTGCTCACCACCTCGCAGTGGAACTCGGGCGAGAACATGAACTACGACGTCGCCGCCGCCGTCGTCGCGCCGCAGGGCGGCAAGAGCCTCACCGACGTCGTCGGCGGCCAGGGCGTCGCGTTCAACCAGCCGCGCGGGCGCCAGACGTACGCCTTCGGCTACCCGGCGGGCGGGCCGTACGACGGGTCGAAGCTGGTCTACTGCAGCGGACGGACGTTCGACGACTTCCTCAGCTCGCAGGACCAGGGGCTGAGCTGCGGCATGACCGGCGGCGCCAGCGGCGGCCCGTGGTTCCTCAACTTCAGCGCGAGCACCGGCAGCGGCCTGCTCAACTCGGTGAACAGCTTCAAGTACAACTTCGCGTCCTACTGGATGTTCGGCCCCTACTTCGGCCCGGAGGCCGAGGCGGTCTACAACACGGCCCAGAACACCGCCCTCACCTGATTCACCGAAAGTAACCACGAGAACACTTGCCGTGGTCCACACTCGGGAGCCATGACTCCGAGCCTCCCCTTGCTTGCCGTCACCGCCCTCGTCACCGGACTCCTGGGAGCCCCCGACCGGGAGGTCTCCCCGATCGGAGACGTCGTGGAGCACGTGGCCGGGCACGCCTCCGGGACCTACTGGACACCGCAGCGGATGGCGCGGGCGGTCCCGATCGGGCTGCTCAACCCATCGGTGCTGCCGCCCGTCGCCAGGGCCGCCCTGCCCCCGTTCGCCCGGGCCGCTCTGCCGCCGGCCGCCGGGCTGGTCGTCGCGCCCGATCAGCCGGCGCGACGACCCAGCGGAACGACCGGGGCGAGCAGGACGCGGCAGGCGGCGGCGATGCCCCCGGCCACCACGAGCGGCATGCGCTGGGCGGCGGGCGGTTCGGTGACGAGGACCACCGGCAGGGTCTTCCTCACGCTGAACGGGGTGGACTTCTCCTGCTCCGCCAGCGCCGTGCGCAGCGCGAACAGGGACCTGGTCGTCACCGCCGGGCACTGTGTCAAGGACGGCGCCGGGGACTGGGCGGAGAACTGGACCTTCGTCCCCGGATACGACGAAGGGCGGCAGCCGTACGGCGCCTTCCCGGCACGGCGGATGTTCGTCGCCGGGCCCTGGTCGCGCTCCGGGAACGACGGCTACGACGTGGGCATGGTCGCCGTGGACGACCTCGACGGGCAGCACCTGACCGACCTGGTGGGCGGGCAGCCGATCGGCTTCGACCCGCCCCGGAGCCGCCGGACCTACGGTTTCGGGTTCCCCGCCGACCCTCCGTACGACGGCGAGCGGCTGCTGTACTGCGCGGGCGTCCCCCACGGCGACCCGCAGGGGCAGACCCGCGATCAGGGCCTGCGCTGCGACCTCACGGCGGGGGCCAGCGGCGGGCCCTGGCTCAGCGGCTTCGACCCGGCCTCCGGCCGGGGCATGCTGACGTCCGTCAGCAGCTTCAAGTACAGCAACGACCACCGCACGATGTACGGCCCCTACTTCGGCGCCGCCGTACGCGACCTGTTCCGCACCGCCGAGCGGGCGTGACGGGTCAGAAGAAGACAGGGGTACGCGCGTCGATCCGCCGGAGGAAGGCCCACCAGGTCCATGCCTGGACCGCCAGTACGAGCGGGATCACGACCATGAGGAACCCGGCCAGCGCGTCCAGAGCGGACCCGGCGGCGAGTGCACGCGCGGCGACCGGCTCCAGGCTGAGGCCGACGAGCACCGCCGGGGCGGCCGCCGCGAGCGCGGTCAAGGCCAGCGCGATGCGGGGCCGGGCCGCCACGATCCTGGCCGAGACGACCAGGGCCACCATGGCCGTCGCCTCGGCGGCGACCGCCGCCGTCCCCTGCGAGGGCACCGGCGCGAGGAGACCGGCCCCCAGCAGGACGGCGTACGACGCGGCGGCCGGCAGGGCCAGGCGGCGGGCCACCCGCAGCGGGCCTCCGGACAGGTCCCCGGGCAGGCGCACGACGAGGAACGTGGCACCGTGGACGAGGAGGACGACGGTCACGGTCAGCGCCCACAGCAGCGGATACCAGCCGAAAGGCATCCGGACCGGCTCCGACCCCGGTGTCGTGGTCACCACGTTGCCGACCAGGAGTCCGAGCGCCACCGCGAAGGCTGCGCTCGCCCCGGTGAGCACGCGGTCCCACCCACGCCGCCAGCCCGGCCTCTCCAGCCGGCTCCGGAACCATACGGCGGCGTCCCTGACCGTCCAGAGCACCAGCGCGGCCACGACGAGGTGGTGGTGGGTGCGGAACAGCGGCCCCTCCAAGCGGGGAAGCACGGCCAGGAACGTCGCCACCGTGACCACCAGCCACACCTCGTTGCCGAGGAAGAACGGACCGAACGCGGTGAGCGTGGCGCGCCGCGCCCGCTCCCCGGGCCCGCAGGCGCGCAGCAGCATGCCGGCGCCGATGACCGTGCCGTCCAGCACCAGGTAGACGCCGAACAGCGCACCGAGCAGGCCGTACCAGAACGCGTGCACACGTACTCCCGGATGCTCGACGACGTCAGATCATGGCCGTGCCGACCGGCCCGGCCGGTTCGGCCTGGCCGAGAGGCGTGCCGAAGGCGCCGTCCTCCGGTCCCCGCCGGGCGAAGCGGGCGATCAGCCAGTAGCCGGTGACCGCGAGCGCCAGCATCACCCCGGCCGTCGCCAGGAAGGTCACGAGAGCGACGTTCGCGGGCATGGGCGTCACCGCCTGCTCGGTGGTGAGCAGGCCGTAGACGGTCCAGGGCTGGCGGCCCACCTCCCGCACCAGCCAACCGGCCACGACCAGCCCGAACGGAACCGGGATCGCCGCGACCAGGACGCGGAGAGGCACGCGAAGCCGGATGATCCAGTCGCGGAAGAGCAACGCCACCAGAGCCACGGACAGGAGCACCAGCCCGAATCCGGTCCGCAGCATGACCTGATAGGCGACGCCGATCCATTCCGGCGGCGCGTGGCCACCGGGGCCGGTCATTTCCAGCACCGCGAGCTTCATCGGCTGGGTGTCCTCGATGACGACGAGTTGCAGCATTCCCCAATGGACGGTGGCGAGCGTCCCGACGGGCAGGACCGCGACGGCCATGCGCAGCGAACGCCGGAAGAACGCCGCCTCGCCGGTGCGCCTGAGGAGGTGCCAGGCGCTCACGCCCGCCACGAACATCGAGCCGACGATCAACGAGGCGAACACCACGTGCAGGAAGGCGTCCCACAGGTTGGGGTTGCGCAGCAGCGCTCCGAAACCGGCGAGATGACGGCCGCCTGCGTCCAGCGCCCCGACCGGGTGCTGGAGAAACGCGTTGGCGGCGAGAATCCACAGCGCCGACACGTAGGCGGAGATCCCGACCAGCCAGATGAGGACCAGGTGGGTTTTCCTGCCGAGCACGCCCCAGCCGAAAATCCAGGCGCCGAGAAGCGTCGACTCGACGAAGAAAGCGGTCAGGGTCTCCAATGCCAGCGCGCCGCCGAACGCGTCGCCGAAATGCTTCGTCAGGGTGCTCCAGTTCAGCGCGAACTGGAGTTCGACGACGATGCCGCCGATGATGCCCACGCCGTAGTTGACGACGTACAGCCGGCCCCAGAACTTCGTCATTCGCTCGAACGACACATTGCCCGTGACGACGTACGCGGTCTCCATGGCGATCACGAAAACAACGAGGCCGAGCGACAGCGCGACGAAAAGGAAGTGGATCGAAGCGGTGGTCGCGAACTGAAGGCGGGCGATCGTCGCCACATCCATCATCCCTCCGGCGTCGGCACGGTCTCGGCAGTGGAAATCCCCCGGCGACGAGCCTTCCGCGTGCCCGGCTCCCCGTCATCGCGCCGTGGTCGCCCGGCGCGTACACCCCAGAGGTACGGCGGATAATCCCGCGGGATGATCCGCCGGCGCTCGCGACGTCATACGGTGAATCAGGTGGGTCGTGAGAGCTTGCGCCGGATGCCCAGGGCGTTCGTCGTCGACTGCGCCCTGTCATTCGCCGTCGCCGTCTCCACCGTCCTCACCAGCGTCATAGCCGGGGGCCGGGCGGAGCAGAGCCCGCCGTACTGGGTCGGCCACCTGCTGTTGGTGGTGGCCGCCGCGTTCCTTGTGGCGCGACGCCGATTCCCGCCGCTGGTGATGGTCCTCACCATGCTGGTGTCGCTTGTCTATTTCGGCCTCGGATTCGGAACCGGCGCCTTCACCGTCGCGCCGGCCCTGGCCGTCTACACCGCGATCGCCGCCAAGCACAGGATCGCCGGGTTCACGGGCGCGGCCGTCTATCTCGTCGTCGTGCTGCTGGCCGATCGCTCCGTCGGACAGCGGGACGTCTCCGAGGGGAACGTCTGGATGGTCATCTGGATTCTGGTGATCGTCGTTGTGGGCGAAGTGTCGCGCAGCAGGGCCGAACACCTGCGAGTGGTCGCGGAACAGGCGGCACGGGCTGAGCTCACCCGTGAGATGGAGGCACAGCGGCGGGCCGACCAGGAGCGCCTGCGCATCGCGCGCGAACTGCACGACGTGCTGGCGCACAACATCTCGGTGATCAGCATCCAGGCGGGTGTGGCCGAGCATCTCCTGCGCAGGGATCCCGGCAAGGCCCACGCCGCGGTGACGACGATCAGGCACGTGACCAAGGACGTGCTGGTGGAGCTGCGCTCGATCCTCGACGTGCTCCGCCGCGTCGACGAAGCCGCCGAGATCTTCCCCCCGTCCGGCGTCGAGGGGATCGAGCGGCTGGCGGGCCTGGCGGCGGCCGGCGGCATCACGGTCGACCTCGACGTCCGGGGCCGGGCGAGCCGGGTGCCCGCGGACGTCGGCCTGGCCGCCTACCGGATCGTCCAGGAGTCGCTGACCAACGTGATCAGGCATTCCGGTGCGGCGCACGCGAGTGTCGTCGTCCATGTGAACGAGGCCGACGTGCTGGTTCGCGTGCGGGATGACGGGCGGGCGCCCCGGGGGACGACGTCCGGGCCGGCAACGGAATAGCGGGGATGACGGAGAGGGTGAGAGCGATGTCCGGCACGATCACGGCCGCGCCCGCGGACGGGCGTGGCTTCGTGGTGGAGGCGCGGTTGCCGTTACGGCGGCCCGAGCCGTGATCCGCGTCCTGCTGGCCGACGACCAGCCACTCGTGCGCATGGGACTGCGCGCGCTGCTCGACTCCGAAGACGACATCGAGGTGGTGGGGGAGGCGAGCCGGGGCGACCAGGCGGTCGACATGACCGTCTCGCTCCGGCCGCACGTCGTCCTCATGGACGTCCGGATGCCGGGAGTCGACGGCATCGAGGCAACCCGCAGGATCGCGGGAAACCCGCGCCTCGACCAGGTCCGTGTCGTCATCCTCACCACGTTCGAGAACGACGAGTACATCTTCAGGGGATTGCGCGCGGGCGCCGTCGGGTTCCTGGTCAAGGACATAGAGCCGACCGGCCTGCTGGAGGCGGTACGCGTGGTGGCGGCGGGCGACGCCCTGCTGTCCCTCGCCGTGACCAGGCGGCTGATCGAGGAGTACGTCGACCGCAGCGGCGACCCGGTCCACTTTCCGGAGCTGGCGTACCTCACCGAGCGGGAGCGTGAGGTGCTCGTGCTGGTCGCGCGAGGGCTGTCCAACAACGAGGTAGCCGCCTCCCTCCGCTGCAGCCCCGCGACCGCCAAGACGCACGTCAGCAGGATCATGACGAAGCTCGCCGCCCGGGACCGGGTCAGGCTCGTCGTCATCGCGTACGAGTCGGGGCTGGTCCGGCCGGGGTGGAAGGTCGGTTGACCGGTCAGAACGGCGACAGCGGCTCGGCGTTGTCCTCGTCCACGATGTCGGCGGCGGACCGGACGATCAGGGGGTCGGGCTCGCCCACGACCGAGGCGTCCTTGTCGTCGTAGTCGTACAGGGACAGGACGTAGCGCATCGCCTCCAGCCTGCCGCGCTTCTTGTCGTTGCTCTTGATGATCGTCCAGGGGGCGTCCTCGGTGTCGGTGTTGAGGAACATGTCCTCCTTGGCCCGGGTGTACTCGTCCCACAGGTCCAGCGAGGCGATGTCCATCGGCGACAGCTTCCACTGCCGTACGGGGTCCACCTGGCGGATGACGAACCGGGTGCGCTGCTCGGCCCGCGACACCGAGAACCACAGCTTGACCAGGCGGATGCCGTCGCGTACGAGCATCCGCTCGAACAGCGGCGCCTGGTACATGAACTCCATGTACTCCTCCGGAGTGCAGAAGCCCATGACCCGCTCGACCCCGGCCCGGTTGTACCAGGACCGGTCGAACAGCACGATCTCTCCCGCGGCCGGAAGGTGCTCGACGTACCGCTGGAAGTACCACTGGGTGCGCTCGCGCTCGCTGGGCTTCTCCAGCGCCACCACGGTCGCACCGCGGGGGTTGAGGTGCTCCATGAAGCGCTTGATGGTGCCGCCCTTGCCGGCCGCGTCCCGTCCCTCGAACAGGATGACCAGGCGGCCACCGGTGTCCTTCAGCCAGTACTGCAGCTTCAGCAGCTCGATCTGCAGCAGCCGCTTCTGCTGGTCGTACTCCTGCCGGGAGATGCGGTGGTCGTACGGATAGTGCTCGCGCCAGGTGTCCACCGGGCCGCCGTCGGCGCGCACGAGGACGGGATCGTCGTCATCGTCGTCCAGCACCTTCAGCCCCGGCGTGCGGCGCAGCAGTTCGACCCCGTCGGAATGCTCCCCTAGCTGCGATACTTCCGGCATCTCAGCGTCCCGTTCACTCGGCCAGCATGACGTGAAGGCCGGGCGGCGCCTCGGCCACGACCACCGCGAAGCAGGAGACGGCGAAGGCCGTTCCGGCCGCACGGGCCGCGGACGTCCCGCTGCCCGCGCACGGGTGTCGTACACCCGCCTCCCGGCGAACGCGGCTGATTCCCCTACGGGTCCGCCGGGAACGTCACGACGACCTCGAGGCCGCCGCCGGGATTCGGGCGCGCTGTCACGGCGGCCCCGTGCGCCGTCGCGATCGAGGCGACGATCGACAGCCCGAGCCCCGCGCCCTGCCCCCGGGTCGTGTGCAGGCGGCGGAAGGGCGCGAAGAGGTCTCCGAAGCGTTCGGCCGGCACCTCGGGACCGGTGTTGCGGACCGTCAGCACGCCCCCGGCGAGCGTCACCTCGACGGCTCCTCCGGGGTGGTTGTAGCGGACGGCGTTGCCGACGAGGTTGGTGACGAGCCGATCCAGCAGGACCGGATCCCCGTAGACGAGGAGCGGCTCGATCCGCGCGGTCACCGACACCTCGTCCGCGTCCGTCTCGGCCAGGACGAGCCGTACGACCTCGTGGAAGGCCACGGGAGCCCGCCTCTGCAGGCCGTGCTCGGCCTGGGAGAGGACCAGCAGGGCGTCGATGAGGCCCTCGATCCGATGGTTGTGGAACAGGAGCTTCTCGCGGATCTCGCCGACGTCCTCGGGCAGGCCGATCTCGATCGCCGTCCGCTGCACGGCCAGCGGAGTGCGCAGCTCGTGGGACGCGTTCGCGATGAACCGCCGCTGCCCCTCGACCGAGCGCTCCAGCCGGTCGAGCATGGCGTCGAAGGTGTCGGCCAGCTCCTTCAGCTCGTCCCGCGGCCCGCCGAGGGCGATCCGCTCGTGCAGGGTGGACAGGGACAGCCGCTGCGCGGTGGCGGTGATCCGGTGGACGGGCCGCAGGATCCGCCCCGCGATCACCCAGCCCACGACCACCGACACCAGGGTCAGGACCCCGATCGCCAGCGCGCTCACGTCCCACTGATAGTGGATCACCTCCCGCGCCAGCTCGGACAGCGGCGGGAGCGGCTTCACCGCCGATCGGGGGAGCAGAGCGGCCGGGGCCGGAGGTGCCTCTCCCACGCCGACCCCGCGAAAGCTCTCGATCCGCGCGTGCAGCGCCTGGCGCAGCAACATGTTGACGATGACCAGCAGCACGACGGAGGTGAGCAGGAAGAGCCCCGAGTAGATCAGCGTGAGTCGTACCCGGACCGTCGTCACAGCAGGTATCCGGCGCCGGGAACGGTCTGGATGCACGGCGGGTCGCCCAGCTTCGCGCGCAGGCGGCTGACCACGACCCGCACCACGGTCGTGAAGGGGTCGGCGTTCTCGTCCCACGCCTCCTCCAGGAGCCGCTCGGCGCTCACCACCGCGCCCTCCGCCCGCATCAGCACCTCCAGGACGGCGAACTCCTTGAGCGACAGGTGCAGGTGCCGGCCGTCCCTGGACGCCTGGAGCCGGTGCGTGTCGAGCACGATCCCGTGCCGGGTCAGCACCGGGGGCACCTGGTCCCGGCTGCGCCGTCCCAGCGCCCGCACCCGCGCGACCAGTTCGGTGAAGTCGAAGGGCTTGGGCAGGTAGTCGTCGGCTCCCATGCCGAGGCCGGCGACCCTCTCCGGCACCGACGACGCCGCCGTCATCATGAGGATCCGCGTACGGCTCCCGCGCGCCACCAGGTCGCGGCACACGAGGTCGCCGTGCAGCTCGGGCAGGTCGCGGTCGAGGACGAGGACGTCGTAGTCGCTCACCGCCAGCCGCTCGGCCGCGGCGGCCCCGTCGTACACCACGTCGACCGCCATCGCGTGGCGGCGCAGTCCCATCGCCACGAGGTCGGCCAGGTCGCGCTCGTCTTCGGCCACGAGTACCCGCATGCCGACGTTCCTAGCCGAAGCGGGGTAACAGCGGCGTTAACGGTTCCGTTCACGGTCGTGCAACCCAGCTCCGGCCACGCTGACGGGCATGATCAGAACTCTCTGCGCCGCCGTCCTGCTGGCCGCCGGCACCCTGTCCGCCGCCCTCCCGGCCCCCGCCGCGCAGGCCGCCGCCGCGCAAGTCGTCACCGCGCAGGCCACCGAGGGCGGCGGGTGCGTCCGGATCACCGCGCCGCCGCCCGAGTCCGCGCCGCCGACGTCGGTGAACACGCTCCGGCAGGCGTACGAGTGCGTGCTGGACAACTACTACAGCGGGCCCGTGCTCGATTCGAAGGTCCTGCTGCGGGACGCTCTCGCCGCGTACACCCAGGATCTGATGCGGCGCGGCGCCGACAAGGCCGGTCTTCGCCTGCCCGCGCTGACGGGGAACCGCGACGCCGACTGGGCCGCCTTCGCCGACATGATCGGCACAGGCGACGCGCACGCCCTGCGCGCCGCGATCATCGGGATGGTCGCCGGGCTCCACGACGACCACGCCCGGGTGGACAGGCCCGCTCCCCCGCCGGAGGGCGGGCCGACCGGCACGGGCATCGCGGGCCTGTCGGCCGCGCAGGGCCCACGATTGGACCCGGCTGCCCGGCCGCCGCTGTTCATCACCCGCGTCCTGCCTCGCAGCCCGGCAGACAAGGCCGGCATCCGGCCCGGCGACATCATCGAGAAGGTCGACGGCATACCGGCGTTCATCGGGGACAAGGTGAACCAGAGCCTCATCGACGCGTTCGCCTCCGACACGGTACGGCTCACGCTCAAGCGGCCCACGACGGGACGCGTCAGAACCGTGCAGCTCACCGCGGGTCCCCTCGAAGAGCAGAAGCGGGCGGTGACGTCGAAGTCGCTCCCCGGCGGCGTCACCTACGTCAAGGTGCCCGGGTTCTTCGAGGGTGCGGCCGACCAGGCCATCGCCAAGCTGAAGGACACCTCGAAGGCCGCGGTCATCGACCTGCGCGGCAACGGCGGCGGGTCGCCGCGCGAGGTGACCCGGCTGCTCGGCGCGTTCGCGCACGGCAAGGTCACCAGCTATTTCTGCCCCCTCAAGGGTAACTGCGCGGCCAACCACACCGACGACACCGTCCCGCTGCTCGGGCTGCGCCTGGTCGTGCTCACGGACCGCGCGTGCGCCTCGGCCTGCGAGGACTTCAGCGCGGCCGTGAAGGACAACGGCCTGGGCGCGCTCGTCGGGACCCGCACCGCGGGGGCCGTCTCCGGGCCTGCCGAGCCGTACCTTCTCGACGACGGCAGTGTGCTGCTGCTGCCCAAGGTCCGGCACCTCGGACCGGCCCGGGAGACCATCGACACGATCGGCGTCCCCGTCGACCACTACGCCCCCATGACGGCCCTCGATCTGGCCACGGGGCGCGACCCCGGCCTCGCCACGGCGCTGAGTCTCCTCTGACGGCCCTGAGCCTCCTCTGACAGCGCCGGGGCTCCCGAAAAGACGACGGCCGCGACGTGGTCCCCCGGGCCCCTTCGTACGCCTGGTTCTACAGCGTGAGGCCGGTGAGCACCATGACCTTCTCGTAGGTGAGGTCCTCCATGGCCGAGCGCAGCCCCTCGCGTCCCACGCCCGACTCCTTGACCCCGCCGTACGGCATCTGGTCGGCCCGGTAGGACGGCACGTCGCCGATGATGACGCCGCCGACCTCCAGCTCGCGGTTGGCCCGGAAGGCGACGTCCAGGCTGCGGGTGAAGACCCCGGCCTGCAGGCCGTAGCGGGAGTCGTTGACCGCGGCGAACGCCTCGTCGACCGAGGTGACCCGCTGCACGATCATGACGGGCCCGAAGACCTCCTCGCAGGCCACCTTGGCGTCGGCGGGCACGTCGGCCAGCACGGTGGGAGCGACGGTCGCGCCGTCCCTGGTGCCGCCCGCCAGCAGGCGCGCCCCGGCCGAGACGGCCTCGTTGACCCAGCTCTCGACGCGGATCGCGGCGTCCTCGCTGACGAGAGGGCCGACCTGCGTCTTGTCGTCCGCGGGGTCGCCGGTCACGAGCGCGCCGACGGCGGCGACGAGCTTGTCGGTGAACGCGTCGGCGACCGTGTCCTCCACGATCACGCGCTGCACCGCGATGCAGCTCTGGCCCGCCTGGTAGTTGGAGAACAGCGCCACGCGGCTCGCCGCCCAGTCGAGGTCGGCGTCGGCCAGCACGACCGCGGCGGCGTTGCCGCCGAGTTCGAGCGTGACGTGCTTGCGCGGCACGCTGTCCATGATCGAGTAGCCGACCGGGCCGGATCCGGTGAAGGAGACGACCGGCAGCCTCGGGTCCTGCACGAGAGAGGACGCCCGGTCGTTGGGCACCGGCAGCACGGAGAACATGCCCTCGGGCAGGTCGGTCTCGGCCAGGATCTCGCCGAGGACGAGCGCCGACAGCGGGGTCGCGGGCGCGGGCTTGACCACGATGGGCGCGCCCACGGCGATGGCGGGGGCGACCTTGTGCGCCACCAGGTTGAGCGGGAAGTTGAACGGCGTGATCGCCAGCACCGGGCCGTACGGCACGCGGGAGACGTAGGCGAGCCGTCCCTGCGCCGCCGGCTCGGTGTCGAGCCGCTGCACCTCGCCGCTGAACCGGCGGGCCTCCTCCGCGCCGAAGCGGAACGTCGAGATCGCGCGGCCCACCTCGCCACGCGCCCAGAAGATCGGCTTGCCGTTCTCCGCGCTGATCAGGCGGGCGATCTCCTCGGCGCGCTCGGTCAGCCGCCGGGCCACGTGGGCCAGCGCCTCGGCGCGTACGTGGATGGGCAGCGCGGCGGCCTGCTTGCGTACGGCGTGCGCGGCGGCCACGGCCTGCTCGACCTGCTCGGGGGTCGGCACCGAGTGGACGCGACGACCTGGCCGTCGTGGGAATTGGTCACGGCCTGCTCGGCGTCCCCGGTCGCGGGCGCCCGGCGAGCCAGAAGGGGCGGGGTTCGGAAGTGCGGCCTACGTCCATGTCTTCACGCTATGCCACCTGGTGGGAGCCGGTCGCTACTCCGGACGGGCCAATCACCGCCCCCCGCCGCGCCATCATGGACAACTTCTCCCATGTCACAGATGCGCGGCAATTTCATGATGTTTTCTGTTTCACTGCGGTTTGAAAGCCGAGCGGCATGGTTAAGTCATCATCCGGGTCTGTCGCGGGACCCCCAATATGAGAAGGGCTCGTCGCTGATGGGTACGCCGGCGCCGCTCGGTCTTCAGGGTGCCTACGCACGCGGCCATCGCAGCAACTACGACGAGCTGCGCACCCGTCTCCTCGACGTCGCCAACGACCTGCTCGCCAAGGCCGGGCCGGAGAGCCTCACCGTACGCAGGATCGCCGCCGAGGCCGGCTGCTCCACCCAGGTCATCTACACGATGTTCGGCAGCAAGGAGGGACTGGCCGAGGCGCTCTACCTGGAGGGGTTCGAGCGGTTCCGGCGCAGGCTGGAGGCCGTGCCGAAGCGCGACGACCCGCTGGAGCACCTGAGCCTGCTCGGTCCCGCGTACCGGGAGGCGGCGCTGGCCGAACCCGGCTACTACAGCCTCATGTTCGAGCGGGCCATCCCCGGCTTCGTACCGAGCGAGCGCGCCCGCACGCTCGCGAGGCCGCGCTCAACATCGTGGACCGGGTGATCGCCGACTGCATCTCCGCGGGCCACCTCGTGCCCACCCAGCCCCGGAAGATCGCCGACGCGCTGTGGGCCGCGGCACAGGGCGCACTCAGCCTGGAACGTGCCGGGCATCTGCCCGACGGCAAGACGTACGAGATCGTCACCCAGGCCGCCGTCCGCGCCTTCCTCGCACGCCCCTCCTGATCCGCATCACAGGCACAGCGCGATCCACAGCTCGGCCCGGACGGCGGGATCGTCCAGATCGCGGCCGAGCAACTCGCTCACTCGCTTCATCCGGTAGCGCAGCGTGTGCCGGTGCACGCCCAGGCGCTGCGCGGCGGCGTCCCAGTGGCCGTTGCTGGCCAGGTAGGCGCGCAGCGATTCGACCAGATCGGCGCGCGAGCCGTAATCGCGGAGCGGCGCGAGGATCGCCGCCGCGAACGACGCGGCGGCGGCCGGATCGAGCAGCGACAGCAGCCCGCGCCCGGCGAGTTCGCTGAAGCGCGCCACCGGCGAGGCCGAGACGAGCGCCCGCCGCGCCTGGTCGAGGGCCCGGTCGAGGGCGGTGGCGAGGGCCCGGTCGGGGATACGGTCGGGAGCACGGGTCAAGGCGCGGTCGAGTTCTGGATCCGGGCTTTCCATGCGGTCTTCCACACGGCCCTCGGAACGGGCGATCTCCACGCCGGGTGCGCTCACACCCACCCGGCCGTGCCGCGCGGCCAGCGCGACGACCTCGTCGGCGTGCGGGTCCGGGGCCAGCACGACGAGCAGCCCTTCCCAGGGCGCGGTGAAGGTTCCCATGGCGGCGAAGCCGGCCCGCGGGCCCGGCACCGCGCCGGCCAGGGCCTCGGTCAGGGCCTCCGGGTCGGCGGTGTCGCAGGCGAGGACCGTGACCGGATCCCCCGGCAGCCGCATGCCCAGGGCCGCCAGCGTCTCCGCGGCCGCCCGCGCCTCACCGGCCAGCAACAGCCGGAGCACCGCCGACCGCACGTGCGCCGCCGCCGAGCGCTGCTCCCTGCCCTGTTCAAGCGCCAGCGTCAGCAGGGACCCGGCCGCGTTGACGACCGTGTGCGCGATGGGCGAGAACGGACGCGGCGACCCCACCGCGAAGAATCCCCTCCGGCCCAGCGGCTGGACGACGACGTGCTCGTCCGGGGTGGACAGGGCGAGGCTCGCCAGGGACGGCGCGCTCCGCAGCCGGGCGATCTCGGGCTCCAGCGACCGTGCCGTCTCCCGCGCCCAGTCTCCCGCCGCGCCGCGCCTGTCACCCGGACTTGCGTGCTTGTCACCCGTATGACGGCCGGTCGCGTCGGCGGCGTGCCGTACGGCGCCCGCGGGGTCGAGCAGCAGCGCCCAGCCGCCGATCTCCCTGGACAGCCGGTCCACCACGGCCACCGGCCCCTCCCGCTGGAGGGCGGCGCGGGTGAGCCTGCCCTGGGCGGCGAAGGCGCGGCTGATCTCCTCGTACTGCTCCCCCGCGAGCAGGTCGCTGACGGCCTTGCCGATCGCGATGAAGGGGGTGGCCCTCGGCACCTCGACCAGCGGCAGCCCGGCGGACTCGGCCGCCTCGGCGAAGGCGGGCGGCACCGCGTCGTGGCTCAGCCCCACCCCGAACCCCAGCCCGCTGACGCCCCGGGCCACGAGCCGGGAGACGTACGGCACGGCGTCGCCGGCGGACAGGCGCATGCCGGTCGTGAGCACCAGCTCGCCGCCCTCCAGGAACGGCGTGGGGTCCTCCAGCTCGCTCACCGCGACCCAGCGGACGGGGCGGTCGAGACCGTTCCGCCCGGCGAGAACCTCCAGGTGGAGCGGTACGATCGCGGTGATCCGGCGCAGCGTGGGTGCCACTGCTCTTCCCCCCGAACACCCGGCTTGTCCTCACCGGCCAAAAGTACGCCTACATTCTGACATAGCGGCATATCGGCTGGTGGCGGCGGCGGCCGTACCGTCGGAGATATGAGCACTGCCACCACGCACGGCGGCCCGCAGCTCCCGCAGGAGCGCCGCCTCGTCACCGAGATCCCCGGCCCGCGGTCGCGCGAGCTTTTCGCGCGCAAGCAGTCCGCCGTGCCTCCGGGCATCGGCACCACGCTGCCCGTCTTCGTGACCCACGCGGGCGGCGGTGTGATCGTCGACGCGGACGGCAACTCGCTGATCGACTTCGGCTCCGGCATCGCCGTGACCAACGTCGGCAACGCCGCCCCCCGGGTCGTCGAGCGCGTGCAGAAGCAGGTCGCCGACTTCACCCACACCTGTTTCATGGTCGCGCCCTACGAGTCGTACGTCGCGGTGTGCGAGAAGCTCAACGCGCTCACGCCCGGCGACCACGAGAAGCGCACCTTCCTGGTCAACAGCGGCGCGGAGGCCGTCGAGAACGCGGTCAAGGTCGCCCGGCACGCCACCGGACGGCAGGCGGTCGTCGTCTTCGACCACGGCTACCACGGCCGCACGCTGCTGACGATGACGCTGACGGCCAAGAGCATGCCGTACAAGCACGGGTTCGGGCCGTTCGCGCCCGAGGTGTACCGGGTGCCGCTCGCCTACCCGTTCCGCTGGCCGACCGGCCCGGACAACTGTGCCGAGGAGGCCGCGGCCCAGGCGATCGACATGATCAACAAGCAGATCGGCGCGGAGAACGTCGCGGCGGTGCTCATCGAGCCGATCGCGGGCGAGGGCGGATTCATCGAGCCGGCCCGCGGCTTCCTGCCGAAGATCGTCGAGTTCTGCCGCGCCAACGGCATCGTCTTCATCGCCGACGAGGTGCAGACGGGCTTCGCCCGCACCGGCCACATGTTCGCCTGCGAGGACGAGGGCATCGTCCCGGACATCATCACCACCGCCAAGGGCATCGCCGGCGGCCTGCCGCTGGCGGCCGTGACCGGCAGGGCCGACCTGCTCGACCACGTCCACAGCGGCGGTCTCGGCGGCACGTACGGCGGCAACCCGCTCGCCTGCGAGGCGGCCCTGGGCGTGCTGGAGACCATCGAGCAGGACAAGCTCGTCGAGCGCGCCCGGCACATCGGCGAGGTCATGCTGCCCCGCCTGCGCGCCATCCAGGAGCACAACCCGATCGTCGGGGACGTACGCGGGCGCGGCGCGATGATCGCCGTCGAGCTCGTGGTCCCGGGGACCAAGGAGCCCTACCCGGCCGCCGAGATCGCGCGCAGGTGCCACGAGCAGGGCCTGCTCGTGCTCACCGCCGGGACGTACGGCAACGTGCTGCGCTTCCTGCCGCCGCTGGTCATCCCGGACCACCTGCTCGAGGAGGGCCTCTCCATTCTGGAGAAGGCGCTCAACGTGGACTAGACGGTTTGAACAACATCAAAAGGGGCACCCGGTCTGTTCCGAGGTGTCCCTTTTGTTGTTGTACGGCTTGCGTTATGCCTCGATTTAACCATCGCTTGGCCCGACTCGCGCCGATCACGAAGGGTAACCGCGTTATAACGGTTCCGATAGGCGATCGAGGGGGGACTTTGATGGGCTGGAACCCGAACGGCGCCGAGCGGCTCATGCTGACGTTCGACCCTGCCGGCCTCACCACCACGCAGCGCGACGGCGACGCCTGCGTCGTGTGCCACAAGAAGTGGCCCCGCCCCCGGGTCAAGGTCGGCACACTCCCCGACAACGCCCCCGTCCACGCCTGCGACGACTGCGCCGAGGCCCTGCTGCCCGCACCCGAGGGCAAGGTGCCGCTGCCCCGCCGCTCCCGGGCCGCCATGTCCTGACCCCCGGGTCGGCGGGGCTCAGCCCCACCCAGGACGTCTACGACCGGAGCCGGGGTGCTCCTGTTTTCGGGCCTTCCCTACCGAGATCACTGCGCCCAATAATGCGCAATGTGGACAAACTGCGCGGCCTGCCGCCGCTGACTCTGGCCGCGCCGGCCGCGGGATCGGCCGCGATCCACTTCGGCGTGATGCCCGATCACTTCGCCGCGTCTCCCGGACACGGGGTGCTGTTCGCCGTCGCGGGATGCGTGCAACTGGCCTGGGCGGCGGCCCTGCTCCTGCGCCCCACGCAGCCGGTGGTGCTGACCGGCGGGTTCGTCAACCTCGCCCTGGTCGTGATCTGGCTGGTCGGCAGGACGGCCGGGCTTCCGCTCGGCCCGGACGCGTGGACCCCCGTCCCCGGAGGCGCCCCCGAGGCGCTCGCGGCTCTCCTGGAGACGCTGCTCGCGGCCGCCGCGCCGGCCCTCGTCGCGTACGCGTCGGTCGCGGACGACGACGGCGCCGGCTCCCGCCGGCCGATCGGCATGCTCACCGGCCGGATCCCGTCGGCGGGAGGGGTGGGCGCGGCGGTGATCGCCTGCCTGGTCGCCGCCGCGGTCGGCGTCAGTTTCACCTCCTGGGGCACCACGGCCTTCGACGAGATCCTGGTCGCGCGCCCCGCCACGGCCTCGCCCGGACCACTCGCGGGACATCACCACCATGGGGCGGCGCAGCCCCCGGCCGCGGCGGCGGCCCAGGAGCCCCTCACGCCGGGCGCGGGCGTGGTGGCGGCCGACGCCGCGACGAGCGCGGCGCAGGCCCTGGCTGCCGCGGTACGGCGGGAGACCGCCGGTCGTCTGCCCACGGCGGCGGACGCGGAGCGGGCGGGCTACCGGGTCTGGACCGACAACGACGGCGTCCAGCAGCTCGCCAACCCCGCGCTGCTGCAGGACGGCCTGGTCCTCAACCCCGCGCAACCGGAGGTGCTGGTCTACCACGAGGGGAAGACCCTGCTGGGCGCGGTGTTCGTCATGCCGCCGGGCGCCCGGGGCCCGGCGATCGGCTCGCTCACGCCGTGGCACTCCCACACCTGCCCCCTCTGCGATCCGCCCGGCGAGACCGACATGCTGCACGTGTGGCTGGTCGACTATCCCGGTGGCGGGTTCGCCGACATCTCGGGGCCGGCCCTCCAGGCCGCGGTCGCGAAGCTTCCCCCGGCCTCGTGACGTCGTCAGGTCGCCAGATCCTCCAGATGGGCGGCCAGCACGGCACTCATGCGGTCGGGCGGCATCGACTCCGGCCGGGTCAGGACGTGGACGCTCAGACCGTCGATGAGGGCGTGGAGCCGCGCCGCCTCGAACTCGGCGTCCCGATGAGCGGCGAGCTCCCCCTCGTCGGCGAGCGCGCGGACGGCGATGGCCGCCACCTCCCCCGTGCCGTCGTTCGCCCGGCGCAACCAGTCGGCGGCGGCAGGGTCGCCCTGGGCGCGCGCGGTCAGTTGCAGCCAGACCTCGGCCTCCGCGCGCCGCTCCGCGTCCATGGGCAGCAACTGCTCCAGCAGGGCGCGTATGGCGACGCGGACGGGGCCCTGGAAGACGGTGGTCTCGATGCGCGCGCGGACCCGTGTGATGACGTGCTCCATCGCGAAGGCGAGCAGCTCCGTCTGGGTCGAGAAGTAGTGCCGCAGCGCGCTCGGTGACCAGCCGGCCTCCGCGGCGATGCTGCGGACGGTGGCGGCGCCGACGCCGTCCCGGCGCACGACCCGCCACAGCGCCTCGGCGATCTCCTCCCGCCGCACCTGGTGGTCCACGATCTTCGGCACAGCACTCCTCCCGCCCCGCCCTTCCCGCCACGCATCCCGCGGATTTTTATAGCACAATGTGT
Source organism: Microbispora sp. GKU 823 (assembly GCF_002027145.1). NCBI lineage: Bacteria > Bacillati > Actinomycetota > Actinomycetes > Streptosporangiales > Streptosporangiaceae > Microbispora > Microbispora sp. GKU 823. Next base: position 29,442 of record NZ_MWJN01000074.1, read on the forward strand.
GAAAGAGCTTTTGTAGCACGCCGTGCGAAAAAGGAGCCGTGATGCTGTTCGGACTGATCGTCGCCTGCGAGGTCGCGTTCTGGGTGCTGCTGGGCGCCGGGCTCGCCGTCCGTTACCTCCTGCGCCTGCGGCGGCTCGGCGGCCTGCTGCTGCTCGCCGTCCCCCTGGTGGACCTGGTCCTCCTCGTCGCGAGCGTGGCCGACCTCCGAGGCGGCGGCCGGGCGGAGTTCACGCACGGGCTGGCCGCGGCCTACCTGGGGTTCACCGTCGCCTTCGGGCACGACATGGTGCGGTGGGCCGACGTCAGGTTCGCCCACCGCTACGCCGGAGGGCCGCCGCCCGACCGGCGCAAGCGTTACGGCAGGGAGCTGGCCCGGCACGAATGGCGTGCCTGGGGCAAGGGCATGATCGGCTGGGCCGTCGCCTGCGGTCTGCTGCTGGCCGGTGTCGTGGTCATCGGCGACATCGAACGCGCGGTGGCGCTCCTGGAATGGGCCGGCCGCCTGACGTTCGCCATGGTGGTCTGGCTGGTCTTCTGGCCGCTCGCCTACACCGTCTTCCCCAAGCGCGCGCCGGTGGATGCCCGCCCACCCCTGGATGCCCGCGAGTCCCACCACGACCGGGTGCCGCACAGCTCCGGTGAACAGAGCTGAGCTCCGGCGAACAGAGCTGAGCGGAGCGCCGTTCCCGGGCGCGGATCAGGACACGATCCGCGACCAGCGCTCCACCCACTTGTCGTACGCCTCGGGACGCACGGCGAAGTAGACGCCCCGGAACGCCCGGGAGGTGCCGACGCGGTAGTCCACGCAGATCCGGCGGGCCGCGCCGGTGCACCCCTCGGGGTTGGCCGGGGCGAGGCCCATCCAGGCGGACACCTTGCGCTGCACGTCCGCCGACATCGTGAAGTCGAGCCACTTGTACGCGCACGAGGGATGCGCGGCCTGGGCCGACACCATCCACGCGTCGGCCCATCCGGTCACCGGCCGGTCCGTCAGCGCCCTGACCGGCTTGTGCCCCTGCCTGAGCACGTCCAGATGGTACGGCGTGGCCTGCGCGAGCCGTACGGACCCGGTCGCGAAGCCCTGGACGACCTCGACGGGATCACGCCAGAAGGTGCGGCGGCCGTCCTTGCCGGAGGTGAACAGCTCGGCGGCGGCGTCGAGCTGGGCGTCGGTCAGGTCGAACGGGTCCTTGATGTCCGCGCCGACGTCCGCGCCTTCGGCCTTGAGCGCCAGCGCGGCATCGGCCAGCGACAGCGGACGGTCCCGAAGCATCACGGGCCCCTTGTCCGTGAAGAGCGACTGTGGGCCGTCGGGACCGACCTTGCCGGCGTCGTAGAGGATCTCGTTGGTCGCCCACACGTACGGCACGCCGTACACGCGCTCGCCCCGGGTCACCGACGGCAGCGTGCGCAGCCGCTTGGGAATCTTGTCGTAGCCGTGCAGCAGAGCGGTGTTGAGCGGGGCGGCCTTGCCCTCGTTCATCAGCCTGCCGCCCACCTCGGGCGTCGCGGAGATCACGTCGAACGACGACGGCGGGAAGTCGCCCGGCTTCTCCTCCTGGCGCGGGTCGTAGTAACGCAGGCTGACCTTGCAGCCCGTCTCCTTCTCGAACGTGCCGACCCACTTGACCTTGGGATCGACGCCGCCCCACTCGGCGTACCCGTCGATCGCGACCACGCTGACCGTCCCCTCGCCCGGCCCGAGGGAGGCGACGGGGGTGGGCGAGGGGCCGCCGGACGACGGGCTGGGACCGGCGCCGCCGGAGGCCGTCGTCGCCGCGGCCGCCGAGACACCCGGCGTGGCCACCTCCGTCGCGGGCGCGGACCGGCCGGCGCAGGCGGCGGCGAGCAGTCCCACGGCCGCGACCGTCACGGCCACGTGTGTACGGCGCACGCACGACCCCCAGGAGAGAAGACGACGCCCCGAGCCTACTGGGCTCTGCTGGTCCGGGGCGTCGCCTACGGCGTCAGGCGTTGGTCGGGAAGCCCAGGTTCACGCCGCCGTGGGAGGGGTCGAGCCACCGCGAGGTGACGACCTTGCCCCTGGTGTAGAAGTGGACCCCCTCGGTGCCGTGCACATGGGTGTCGCCGAACAGCGAGGCCTTCCAGCCGCCGAAGCTGTAGAAGGCCATCGGCACCGGGATCGGCACGTTGACGCCGACCATGCCGACCTCGACCTCGTTCTGGAAGCGCCGGGCCGCGCCGCCGTCGTTGGTGAAGATCGCCGTGCCGTTGCCGTACTCGCCGGTGTTGATGAGCTCCAGGCCCTCCTCGTACGAGCGGACGCGCACGATCGACAGCACCGGGCCGAAGATCTCCTCGCGGTGGACGCGGGAGTTCGGCGGCACGTGGTCGAGGACGGTCGGGCCGAGCCAGAAGCCGTTCCCCCGGCCGCCGCGCACCGGGGTCTCCCGGCCGTCGATCACGAGCTTGGCGCCCTCCTCGACGCCGAGGTCGAGGTAGGACGCCACCTTGTCCCGGTGGGCGGCGGTGACGAGTGGGCCCATCTGCGACTCGGGGTCGTCTCCGGGGCCGATCTGGAGGTCGCGCACCCGCGACACGATCTTCTCGACCAGCTCGTCGCCGATCGGTTCGACCGCGAGCACCACGGAGATCGCCATGCACCGCTCCCCCGCCGAGCCGAAGCCCGCGGAGACGGCCGAGTCGGCGACCAGGTCGAGGTCGGCGTCGGGGAGCACGAGCATGTGGTTCTTGGCCCCGCCGAGAGCCTGCACCCGCTTGCCGTGGGCCGTGCCGGTCTCGTACACGTACCGCGCGATCGGCGTGGAGCCCACGAACGACACGGCCCGCACGTCCGGGTGCTCCAGCAGCCGGTCCACCGCCGCCTTGTCGCCCTGGACCACGTTGAACACGCCGTCCGGCAGCCCGGCCCGCTGCCACAGCTCCGCGAGCAGCAGGGACGCGGAGGGGTCGCGCTCGGAGGGCTTGAGCACGAACGTGTTCCCGCACGCGATCGCCACCGGGAACATCCACATCGGGACCATCGCCGGGAAGTTGAACGGGGTGATGCCGGCCACCACGCCGAGCGGCTGGCGGATGGAGTAGGAGTCGACCGGGTCGAGACGTTCTCCGAGTAGCCGCCCTTGAGCAGGTGGGGGATGCCGCAGGCGAACTCCACGACCTCCAGGCCGCGGGCCACCTCGCCCAGCGCGTCGGAGTGCACCTTGCCGTGCTCGGCCGTGATCAGCGCGGCCAGGTCGTCGCGGTGCGCGTCGAGCAGTTCGCGGAACCGGAACAGGATCTGGGTGCGCTTGGTGAGCGAGGCGTCGCGCCAGGCGGGGAAGGCCCGTGCGGCCGCCTCCACCGCGGCGTCGACCTCCTCGACCGAGGCCAGCGACACCTGACCGCTCACCTCGCCGGTCGCCGGGTCGAACAGGTCGGCCGTACGGCCGACCTCGCCGGTCCGGGCGCCGCCGATCCAGTGGTTAACGTGCTTCATCGTTGACGGCCTCCAGAGCGGTGACGAGGATGCCCAGGCCCTCGCGGGCCTCGTCCTCGGTGAGCGTGAGCGGCGGAGCCATGCGCAGCGTGCTGCCGTACAGCCCGCCCTTGCCGGCGAGCAGGCCGAGCCGCTTGGTCTCCTCCATGAAGCGGGCGGCCAGCGCGGGGGCGGGCGCGCCGGTGGCGGGGTCGACCAGCTCGATCGCGAACATCAGGCCCTTGCCGCGCACGTCGCCCACGACGGGCAGCCGCTCGGCCGCCTCGCGCAGCCCGGAGACGATGATCTCGCCGGTGCGCGCCGCGTTGGCCTGCAGGTCGTGGTCGAGCACGTAGTCGAGCGTCGCGTTGGCCGCGGCCATCGAGATCGGGTTGCCGCCGAAGGTGGACAGGCCCACGGCGTGCGGACCGTCCATGAGGTCGCCGCGCGCCACGATGCCGCCGACCGCGAAGCCGTTGCCGAGCCCCTTGGCGAAGGTCATCATGTCGGGCGTCACGCCGTGGTTCTGGATCCCGAAGAACGCCGATCCCGTACGGCCCCAGCCGGTCTGCACCTCGTCGGAGATGAACAGGATGCCCTCCTCGTCGAGGACCTCCTTGTACGCGGCGAACAGCCCGTCGGGGGCCATCGTGAAGCCGCCCACGCCCTGGATGGGCTCGGCGATCAGCGCGGCGACGTCCTTGGTGACGGCCGTGGCGAGCACGTGGCGCAGGTCGTCCACGCAGGCCGCGATGTAGTCGGCGTCCGACATGCCGCGGAACTGCGCGAGGTGGCGGTCGGCGCCGTGCAGGAAGTGCACGTTGAGCGGCGACAGCGAGTTGTTCTTCCACGACCGGTTGGAGGTCACGCTGACCGCGCCGAACGACCGGCCGTGGTAGCTCTGCCGCATGGCGAGCACCTGGTCGGACCCGCGGGCATAGGTGGCCAGCAGCAGGGCCGTCTCGTTGGCCTCCGTGCCGGAGTTGGTGAAGAAGACCTTGGCGTCCGGGATGCCCGACAGGCGGGCGATCTTCTCGGCCAGCTCGACCTGGCTGCGGATGAGGTACAGCGTCGAGGTGTGGACGACGCCGGTGGCGAGCTGGCGCTCGACGGCCTCACGCACCTCGGGCACGTCGTACCCGATCATGTTGGTGAGGATCCCGGCGAAGAAGTCCAGATAGCTCTTCCCGTTCGCGTCGACGACGCGGTTCCCCTTGCCGCCGACGATTTCGATGGGCTCGTTGTAGTAGAGGGCCATCCAGTTCGGCATGACCGCGCGATGGCGTGCGAGAAGGTCCGACATGCTCCGAGTATCCCGGCTGGCGGGCGGCCGCCTCACCCGTCAGCCTGTCTGGGATACCGCGAACTTGCCTTACACAGTGGTGGGCGCCGCGGGTTCCTGCGCGGGAGCCGTCCCGGCGGCCTTCCGCCGCAGGACCAGCAGCGCGACCAGGGCCGCCGCGAGCGAGCAGGCCGCGCCCACCCACGAGCCGACGGACATCGCCGACACGAACGCGTCGCGCCCGGCCGCGGCCACGGCGGGGTCGCCCAGGGTCACCGCGACGCCGATCGACTCGCGCGCCGCGGGCGGCGCCGACTCCGGCATCGCCGCGGTGTACGCGCCGGCGAGCACGCTGCCGAGAACGGCCACGCTCAGCGCCATGCCGACCTGCTGCACGGTGTCGTTCAGCGCGGAGCCCACCCCGGCGCGCTCGGGCGGCACCGCGCCCATCAGCGTCGCGTACGCCGCGGGACCGGCCAGGCCGCCGCCCACCCCCATGACCATCAGGCCGGCGATCAGCGTGCCGTACCCGCCGGTGAGCGTGGAGAGCAGGACGAACCCGGCGGCCATGACGACCAGCCCGGAGACGATGAGCACCCGGTTGCTCACCTTCTTGCCCAGCGACGCGCCCAGACCGTTGAAGACCATCGCCGCGACCACGTAGGGCAGCAGGGCGAAACCGGCCTTCAGCGGGTCGTAGCCCAGGACGAACTGCAGATACTGCGTGATGGCCAGCATCAGCGCGCCCGCGCCGAACGACAGCAGCACGATCGAGAAGCAAGCCCCGCTGAACGAGCGGTCCCGGAACAGGCCGAGCGGCAGCATCGAGTGGGGGGTGCGGCGCTCCCACAGCACGAACGCCAGCAGGGCGGCCGCCGAGACGACCACGGCCAAGGGGTTGAAGCGCCCGCCGGGCGCCGAGATGACGGCCCAGACCAGCCCGCCCATCCCGGCCGTGGACAGGATGACCCCGAGCGGGTCGGCCCGCCGCGTCTCGCCGTACGTCTCGGGCATGAGCGCGAAGGCCGCGACGATCGCGAGCACCGCGATCGGCACGTTGATCAGGAAGACGGAGCCCCAGTAGTAGTGCTGGAGCAGGAACCCGCCGACCGTCGGGCCGGCGATGACGCCCACCATGGCGACCGAGCTCCACGCGGCGATCGCCTTGCGCCGCTCGCTCTCGTCGAACACGGTGATCAGGATCGACAGGGTCGACGGCATCACGCAGCAGCCTCCGACGCCCATCAGCGCGCGTGCGGCGATGAGCTGCCAGGGCTCGGTGGCGAGCGTGGCCGCCAGCGAGGCCCCTCCGAAGAACGCCAGGCCGATCACGAGAACGCGGCGCCTGCCGTACCGGTCGGACAGGCTGCCGGCGGTGAGCAGCAGGCCCGCGAACACCAGGACGTACGCGTCGATGATCCACTGCACGTCCGACGGCGTCGCGCCGAGGTCGCGCATCAGCGACGGGATCGCCAGGTTGAGGACGGTGTTGTCCACGACGAGGGTCAGCAGGCTCAGACAGAGGACGCCGAGGATCCACCAGCGTCGGGGATGGGACATGAAGCTCACCTCGAACAGTGTGCGAGTAGACTCGGACACTGTACGACTCTATCGAACACTGTGCGAGCGAATATTGTGAGGCCGTGTCAGCGAAGCCGTTCTCCTCGGTCTGGACCCGCGAGCGCAAGGGAGGGCGCGAGCAGGGTCTCAGCCGCGACCAGATCGTCCGGGCGGCCGTGGAGCTGCTCGACGCCGAGGGCCTCGACGCGCTGAGCATGCGCAAGCTCGGCGCCCGGCTCGGCGCGGGGGCGACCAGCCTCTACTGGCACGTCGCCAACAAGGACGAGCTGATCGAGCTCGTGATGGACGAGGTCTACGCGACCGTCGTGCTGCCCGAGGAGGCCGACTGGCGGGAGGCGGCGAGCGTCTTCGCCTACGCCATGCGCCAGGCGGTCTTCGACCATCCGTGGAGCGCGAGCCTCATCGGCGTGGTCCCCGGGCTCGGGCCGAACGCGCTCACGGCGGCCGACCGGCTGATGGGCGCCTTCGTCCGCGCGGGGTTCGAGGGCATCGACGTCGACTACGCCATGACGGCCGTGGTGTCGTACACGCTGGGAGCCACGATTCCCGAGGTCGCCTGGCTCAGCTCGCTGAAGGCGTCGGGCAAGAGCGTGTCGGAGCTGCAGGCCGCCGTGGACCCGGTCGTGATGAAGCTGTCGGCCGACCGGCCCAACCTGCTGGAGCGCTACCGGTCCTACGCCAAGGACTACGACCCCCTCGTGGCCCGCCGGCTGGCCTTCGAGTTCGGGCTGACGGCCCTCCTCGACGGTCTCGGCACGCGCCTGCGCTGAAAATCAGCCCTCAATGTGTCAGCTACTGGGGGGTCATCCTTACATAATGATCAGGTAGCCTCTGAGCATGCTCCCCACGGTCGCCGACGTGCTCGCGCTGGACACCGTCCGGCGTGGCAGCCCCCGGGTGGTGGCGGGCGGCGACCGGCTGGACACCCGGGTCCGGTGGGTTCACGTGGGCGAGGTCCACGACATCGCCCACCTGTTACGCGGCGGCGAGTTGGTCCTCACGACCGGGGTGGCGCTGCCGAACGAGCCCGACAAGCTGGCCGACTACATCAGCGAGCTGGCCGCCGTCGGCGCCTCGGGCCTGATCGTGGAGCTCGGCCGCCGGTTCGTCCGCGAGCTGCCGAGGGCGGTGGTCAAGGCCGCGGAGGAGCACGGACTGCCCCTGATCACGCTGGCCCGCGAGACGCCCTTCGTACAGATCACCGAGTCGGTCCACGCGCGGATCATCGACATCCAGCTCCAGGAGCTGCGGGCCTCCGAGCAGCTGCACGAGGTGTTCACCGAGCTGTCGGTCGAGGGCGCGTCCCCCGCGGAGGTGCTCAACCAGGTCACCCGCTTCTCCGGCCGCCCGGTGCTGCTGGAGAACCTCGCCCACCAGGTCCTGGCGTGCGACGCCGCCGGGGGCGACACCGGGAGCGTGCTGGCCAACTGGGAGACCAGGTCGCGGGCGGTCATGCCGGCCGAGCGGACCGCCTACGACGCCGCCGCCGGGTGGCTGGTGACCATGGTCGGCGCCCGCGGCCAGGACTGGGGACGGCTCATCCTGCTGTGCGACGGGCCGCCCAGCCCCCGCGACATCGTGCTCGCCGAACGCGCGGCGACCACGCTCGCGCTGAGCCGCCTGCTCGAGCGGCACCAGGAGTCCCTGGAGCGGCAGGCACACGGGACCATACTGACCGGCATCCTCACCCACGCGTACGCCGACCCCGACGAGGCCGCCGCCCGCGCCCGCGCCGTCGGCGTCCCGCTCACCGGCCGCAGGCTCGTCAGCGCCGTCATCCGGCTGACCGCGTCCGTCGGCACCGCGCTGGGCGAGCAGGCCAGGCTGGGCGAGCTCGCCGAGGCCGGCGCCGCCGCCTGCCGCGAGGCCAAGCTGCCCGCCCTGGTCGGGGCGCTGGACCAGAGCCGCGTCGGAGTGCTGCTGCCGCTGCCGCCCCGCATGGCCGCCGAGACCGCGCTCGGCGCGCTGGCCGAGCGCCTGCGGGCGAACTTCGCCACGCCGTTCGTGCTGGCGGCCGGCTCGGTCGTCGAGTCGATCAAGGACGTACGGCGCAGCTTCCTGGAGGCCGAGCAGGTGGCGGAGGTCGCGGTGCGCCAGCCCGACGGGCGGCCGTTCTACCGCCTGCCCGACCTGCGGCTGCGCGGCCTGCTGCACCTGCTGCGCGACGACGCACGGCTGCAGACCTTCGCCGAGCGCGAGCTGGGGGCCCTGCTGGCCTACGACGCCCAGCGGCACGGCGACCTGACCAGGATCCTGCGCATCTACCTCGACGCGGGACGCAACAAGGCCGTGGCCGCGCAGAAGGCCCATCTGTCCCGGCCCGCGTTCTACGACCGCCTGCGGCGGCTGGAGCGGGTCCTCGACACCGACCTCGACGACGTCGAGTCGTGCCTGTCGCTGCACGTCGCGCTGCTGGCCCTGGAGACCTTCCGCCGCGAGTCCACCTGATCGAGAAGGGGCTGTCGTTGAGAGCACGGGATTTCGGCATCGTCATCGGCACCGGAACGCCCGGCGAGCACAACGCCATCACCGACGTTCCGGGAGTGCGGGTCGGGCACACCACGCTGATCAGCGGGAGCGGCCCGCGGGTGGTCGGCGAGGGCCCGGTGCGCACCGGCGTCACCGTGATCGTCCCCCACGAGGGCTCGGCCTTCGACGAGCCCCTCTACGCGGGGCTGCACTGGCTCAACGGCAACGGTGAGATCACCGGAATGGCGTTCCTCCAGGATTTCGGGCTGCTCGCCTCGCCGATCGGGCTGACCAACACCGGCTCGGTGGGCGTGGTCCGCGACGCGCTCGTCGAGATCGAGGTCGGCGCGCTCGGCAAGGGCGGGCGGGCGTGGTCGCTGCCCGTCGTCGGCGAGACCTGGGACGGCATGCTCAACGACATCGACGGCCGGCACGTGAAGGCCGCCCATGTCCGGGAGGCGTACGAGAAGGCCGCGAGCGGGCCGGTCGCGGAGGGCGCGGTCGGCGGCGGCACCGGGATGATCTGTCACGGCTTCAAGGGCGGGATCGGCACGGCCTCCCGGCTTGTGGACGGTTACACGGTGGGCGTGCTCGTCCAGGCCAACCACGGACGGCGGGAGCGGCTGACGGTCAACGGCGTCAACGTGGGGAGGAGCCTCCCGGCCTCGGCGCTGTCCGACGAGGAGGCGGGGTCGATCATCGGAATCGTCGCCACCGACGCTCCCCTGCTGCCGCACCAGTGCCGCAGGGTGGCGCAGCGCGCCGGACTCGGCGTGGCGCGCACGGGAGGCGCCGGGGAGAACTCCAGCGGCGACGGCTTCCTGTGCTTCTCGACCGGCAACAGGAACCTGCCGGCGAACGCCCTCGACGCGGCCCCTCCGCGTACGTTCCAGGTCACGGTGCTGGCGGACGAGTACCTCGATCCGCTCTTCTACGCGGTCATCGAGGCGACCGAGGAGGCCATCGTCAACGCGCTCGTGGCGGCCGAGACGATGACCGGAGCAGACGATTTGACCGTTACAGGGCTCGATGGGCGACTGCTTGCGGAGATGCTGACACCCGGAAAGTAGGTATGTCGTCCCGGGTGTAAGTCCTATCGCACGTGACTACTTTTCGTATACTCGCGCTCACGGGGTGAATCGTGCTTACCTCGAAACGTGCCCACGATGAGCGAACCCCGAATCAGCCCGACCGTCGTGGTACGGGCCCTGTCCGCGCGTTTCCCCAAATGGACCATCTGGTGGGGCGAGGCCACCACGCACTACTGGGGCATGTCCCGGCGGCGCGACGGACTGCTCGTCCACATCGAGGCCCGGTCCGCACAGGAGTTCGTCCAGCGGGCCCGGGAGATCGACGCCGACACTCCCTGACGTTCATGCGCTTATGTCCCTAACGCCCGATTTACCGTCGGGGAATTTCATACTCTTTGGCGCGTTTCCGTCGTCTCCGTAGGTGATTGTCGCCACGATGGTCCCGCAAGGATCACCAATGGGGAGTAATCGCATGAGACGCCGCCTGGTCGTCGGGGCCGCCGTACTGGCCCTGACGACGACCATCCCTTCGGCACCGGCCGCCGCCGAGCCCGTCGCCGGACTGCCGACGACGAACTTCCCGCTCGGCGAGCCCGGGATCCCGAAGTCGGCGGCCAAGAGCCTGGCCCCCGGAGTCGGTTACTTCACCCTTCGCCACGGCAGGCCACAGGACGGGTACACGGTCAGCGTCGTCGTCAAGGGCAAGGACTTCATGTCCGAGGCCAACGCACAGGCCCAGGCGACGGCCGTACAGATGGCCGGTCTCGAGCCCGTCATCGTGAAGTTCACCCGGCCGGCCGTCGCGGACCACCCCGCAGGCGACTACTTCATGGTCCGGGTGGGCAGCTGGCCGCTCGACCGGAAGGCCGAGGCCGCCGAGGTCGTCAAGCAGCTCAAGGACGCCGGGGTGAGCGCGAAGGTCGACTTCCAGGGCGACGACGGCTTCGTCACCACCGGCCCCTGGGACGTGCGGGTCATCGTCGTCGACCCGCATACGTTCCGCGGCTCCTACCAGGCCTCGCTGGGCACGAGCGTCGCCAAGCGGGAGAAGGTCTCGGCCATGGCCTCCGCCGCCAAGGCGCTCGCCGCCGTGAACGGCGGCTTCTTCGACATCCACACGCTGCCCGCCTTCCGCGGCGACCCCACCGGCATCTCCGTCGTCGGCGGCAAGCTGCTCAGCGAGGCCGTCGCCGGCCGCGTGGGCCTGGTCCTGCGGGGGCGTACGGCCCGCATCACCGAGCTGTCGTCCTCGGTCGTCGCCCGTGCGGCCGACGGGACCACGGCCGAGGTGACCGGCCTCAACCGGGTGCCGAAGCAGGACGAGCTGGTCATGTACACCGAGGAACTCGGGCGGGACACCCCGCAGGACGACGGGACCGAGGTGGTCCTCGACGCCTCCGGCAGGGTGACCGCCGTCCGCGGGTCCGGCGGTCCCGTGGCGCCCGGGACGCGCGTGCTGCACGGCGTCGGAGCCGCCGCCGACTGGCTGTGGCAGCACGCGGGCGAGGGCACGACCGTCACGGTCACGACCCGGGTCACCGACCTGCGGGCGAACAAGGCCATCCCGCTGACCCCGGAGACCAACATCATCGGCGGCGCGATCGGCCTGGTCAGGAACGGCAGGACCTCCATCACCGCGTCGCGGGACGGCATGGCCAACACCAACATGATCCTGCGGCGTCACCCGCGCACGCTCGCCGGCGTCACCCGCAACGGCAAGCTCGTCATCGCGGTCGTCGACGGCCGCGCGCCGGGCAGCACGATCGGCGCGTCGTTCTTCGAGGCGGCCGAGCTCATGCGCTGGCTCGGCGCGCGCGACGCGATCAACCTGGACGGCGGCGGGTCGACCACCATGGTCATCGGCGACAAGGTGGTCAACCGGCCGTCCGACGGCGTCGAGCGGGGAGTCGGCGACGCCCTGTTGATCATCGGCGCGCGCTGAGCCGGATCACGACCTGGATCACGACCTGGATCACACTGTGGACGTCGCGAGGAGACGGGCGATCGTCTCGTCGTCGCAGGTGTCCCAGAACGTCCCGACCGTATCTTCGAGGTGGTCGAACGAGGCCGCCTCGAAGAGCACCTCCTGGTACTTCGTGATGTCGTAGTGGGTGGTCCCCATCGCGGCGATGTCGAGCGGGCGGATGTCCATCCCGCGGAACTCCTCGATCTCGCCGTACGAGCTGAGGATCCCCGCGCCGTACGCCCTGAGTTCGCCGTCCTCCCGCATGACGCCGAACTCCAGGGTGAACCAGAACACCTTGGACACGAACTCCAGCGCCTCGTCGGTCTCCACCCGGCGTGCCGCCCGGCCCGCGGCCCGGTACAGCGCGGCGAAGCGGGGTGAGGCCAGGGTGTTCGCGTGCCCGATCACCTCGTGGATGACGTCCGGCTCGGGGGTGTAGAAGGGCACGGAATGGTGCCGGATGTACTGCGTGGAGTGGAACAGGCCGTCCGCCAGGACGCCGTAGAACTCACGGAGCGGGACCAGCCCGGCCGCGGGCAGGTAGCGGAACCCGGTCAGCGGCTCCAGAAGATCGCCGACCTCCTGGAGTTGCGGGATGCGGTCCTCGGGCAGGCCGAGCCGCTCGGTCGCGTCGAGGAACTCGCGCACCGCGTACTTCTGATGCTTTACCGCCAGTTCCTTCGTGACGAGCGCCCACACGTGGTGCTCCTCGTCGGTGTACTCGGCGGTCGGGATGGGATCACCGGGGGTGTGACCGAGCGCCAGCGCCGCGATCGCATTGCGCCGCTGACGGTAGACGGCGTCCGCGAAACCGGGGTGGCTCGTGGCCAACTCGACGACGACGGACCCGTCGTCCTTCGTCGCCACCGGAGCGAAATACTGCGCTTCTTCGAACATACTCCCATATGACAGCAAGTAACGGTTTGGCTGGCAAGAGTGACCAGTCGAGGTGTGCGAAACGCTCAAATCGGCGTGATTCTGATAGGTGGCACTGGTCGAATCGCTCAGTCGGGGCGTACCCTCGGCGCATGCTCGACGCGCTCGACAGCCGCCTGCTGACCACCATGCGGGCCAACCCCCGGATCGGGCTCACCGAACTGGCCCGCCTGCTCGGCGTGGCCCGCGGCACCGTGCAGGCGCGGCTGGACAAGCTCACCGCGCGCGGCGTCATCAGCGACTTCGGTCCGACGGTCACGACAGAGCAGATCGGCTACCCCATCCTCGCCTTCGCGTCCCTGCAGATCGCGCAGGGCCGGCTCACCGAGGCCGTGCAGTGGCTGGCCGGCGTCCCGGAGATCCTCGAGGTGTACGGCACCAGCGGCCAGGCCGACCTGCTGTGCCGCGTGGTCGCCCGCAGCACCCCGCACCTTCAGGAGATCATCGCCCGCATCCTCGCCTCACCCGCCGTCCAGCGCACCGACACGACGATCGCCCTGTCGACCCAGATCCCCTTCCGGATCGAACCTTTGCTGCAGGCCGCGGTCACACCGCCCACGCCGTAACGACCGCCCGGGAGTGGACCGGGCTCAGACAGAGCGGGCGAGGCGGAAGCCGAGGTCGTCGATGCGGAACGTCGGGTGGCTTTTACGGCGGCACGACGCCCGGCATCCCCTGGGCAGGTCATGCGCCCCTCCACCGCGGAACACCCGGTAGGGGCCGTACACCGTGGCGTCGTAGACGTCCCAGCACCATTCCCACACGTTCCCGATCATGTCGTACAGGCCCCAGGCGTTCGGTGCCCTGGTCCCCACGTCGTGCACTCGCCCGCCCGAGTTCTCTCGATACCAGGCGATCTCGTCGAGTGCCCCGTACCGCACGTCGGTCGTCCCGGCCCGGCAGGCGTACTCCCACTCCGCCTCGGACGGCAGCCGGTACCCGTCGGCATCCCAATCGCAGACCACGTCCTGGGCGTTGACGTCGCCTCCGATCGAGTAGCAAGGAGTCAGCCCCGACGCTTCCGAGAGAAGATTGCAGAACCGGACCGCGTCGTTCCAGGAGACTTCGGTCACCGGGGTCAACGGTCCCGGCGAACTCGATGGGGTCTCGCCGGTGACGGATCGGTACAGCTCAGCGGTCACGGGATACGGCGCCAGCAGGAAATCCTCGACCGCTGCCACCCAGTTCGTCCGCGTCCCCTCGTCCCGAAGCAGAATCCTCCCCGCCGGAATCAGGATCATCTGCTCTGCACCAGACTCCACACGACCCCCGAGGAAAAGCCCCGAACAAGGGGGAAACACCCCCGGAAATGCGGAAGGGCCACCCCGCTTGGGGTGGCCCTCCTCGAAAGATTGTCCGGCGGTGTCCTACTCTCCCACACCGTCCCCGGTGCAGTACCATCGGCGCTGGCAGGCTTAACTTCCGGGTTCGGAATGTAACCGGGTGTTTCCCTGCCGCTATGACCGCCGTAACCCCACGAAACACACAACCAACACACTCACTGGTTGCTGTCTCTGAGATCACATAGTGAACGCGAGCACATCATGGTCAAGTCCTCGGCCTATTAGTACCGGTCAGCTCCACACATTACTGCGCTTCCACTTCCGGCCTATCAACCCCATCATCTCTAGGGGGCCTTACCCACTCTCGTGGTGGGAGACCTCATCTTGAGGCGAGCTTCCCGCTTAGATGCTTTCAGCGGTTATCCCTACCGAACGTAGCCAACCAGCCGTGCTCCTGGCGGAACAACTGGCACACCAGAGGTTCGTCCGTCCCGGTCCTCTCGTACTAGGGACAGCCCCTCGCAAGTCTCCTGCGCGCGCAGCGGATAGGGACCGAACTGTCTCGCGACGTTCTAAACCCAGCTCGCGTACCGCTTTAATGGGCGAACAGCCCAACCCTTGGGACCTACTCCAGCCCCAGGATGCGACGAGCCGACATCGAGGTGCCAAACCATCCCGTCGATATGGACTCTTGGGGAAGATCAGCCTGTTATCCCCGGGGTACCTTTTAGCCGTTGAGCGACACCGCTTCCACACGCCGATGCCGGATCACTAGTCCCAGCTTTCGCTCCTGCTCGACCCGTCAGTCTCACAGTCAAGCTCCCTTGTGCACTTACACTCGACACCTGATTGCCAACCAGGCTGAGGGAACCTTTGGGCGCCTCCGTTACCTTTTAGGAGGCAACCGCCCCAGTTAAACTACCCACCAGACACTGTCCCCCACCCGGATTCACGGGCGCGGGTTAGACGTCCAAAACGACCAGAGTGGTATTTCACCAATGACTCCACGGTAACTAGCGTTACCGCTTCCCAGTCTCCCACCTATCCTACACAAGACGCTCCAAACGCCAATGTCAAGCTGTAGTGAAGGTCCCGGGGTCTTTCCGTCCTGCTGCGCGAAACGAGCATCTTTACTCGTACTGCAATTTCACCGGGCCTGTGGTTGAGACAGCGGGGAAGTCGTTACGCCATTCGTGCAGGTCGGAACTTACCCGAC